>JBAUGM010000592.1:0-15401 GCA_049679725.1 Tepidisphaeraceae bacterium | reverse complement strand
ATCCAGCGCGCCTCCGCGGGCGTCGCGATGGCGCGGCCCGTCGCTTCAGTCAGGCGCACGACGCGCTCGACGAGCTTCTCGTTCGTCGCGGGGTGCGATTTGCCGGCGTCGAGGAAGAGGTTGTCTTCGAGCCCCACGCGCACGTGCCCGCCGGAGGCGATCGCCAGCGCGTGCATCGGGAACTGAAACCGCCCGATCCCCGCGGCGGCCCACGTGACGCCCGGGGGCAGCGCGTTGGTCAGCATCGCCAGGTTCAGCGGCGACGCGCTGATCGTGCCGAGCGAGCCGAGCAGCAGGTTCATGTAGAACGGCCCGCGGAGGATCCCCTTGTCGATGAGGAACCGGCCGAAGTCGATCATGCCGACGTCGAAGACTTCCAACTCCGGCGTGATGCCGCGATCGAGCATCCGCGTGGCCAGCGCCTTGATCATGTCCGGCTCGTTCACCGACGCCTGCTTGGGGAAGTTGAGCGAGCCGAGCGTGAGCGACGCCATCTCCGGCTTGGCGTCGCAATCGAGATCGAGCACGGCCGAGCGATATTCGAACTGGTTGAAGGTTCGCCCGCTGGTGGAGACGCAGATGATCGCATCCGGGCAACGATCGCGCACCTTGAGGATGACCTCGCGGTACACATCCGGCTGCCACGTCGGCTTGCCCTGCCCATCGCGCGCGTGCAGGTGCAGGATAGATGCGCCCAGCGCCGTCGCGCGGGCGCAGTCGGCGGCGATCTCGTCAGGCGTGATCGGGACGTGCGGATTGTCGTGCTTCTGCGGCACCATGCCGGTCGGCGCGAAGTTGATGATGAGCTTGCCGTACTGCATTTTCCGTCTCCAGTGGCATGGGCGTCTCGCCCATGTTCTTGCCGAATGCATGGGCGGGACGCCCATGCCACTGGCAGATTCACTTCCCGTCGATGTTCTCCTTGACGACTCGCGCCGGCACGCCGACCACCTGCGTGCGCTCCGCGACGTCCTTCACGACGACCGCGCCGGCGCCGATGACGCTGTGCGATCCGACGACGTGGTTGTGAATGATGATCGACCCCATGCCGACATACACGGCCTGGCCGATCCGGTTGCAGCCGGCGATGTTGCAGCCGGGGAAGATGGTGCAGTGGTCGCCGATGTGCGTGTGATGCCCGATGAGCGTGCCGCGCCCGAAGATGACGTGCCGCCCGATTACATTGTGCGAGCCCATGATGACCCCTTGCCCGACGATCGACCCCTCGCCGATCTGCGTGGTCTTCGAGATTTGCGCCGCGGGATGGATCAGTGTCGTGAACGGCAGGCCGAGCGCTTCGACCTGCTTCGTGAACTTGCTGCGATGCGTCGTCGCCAGGGCGCAGATGGCGACGTGCTCGCGGCTCAGTTTCAGCTTCGGGAGGTCGTCGACCCAGTGGATCGGCAACCCGCCGAGCGTTGCGTTGCACTTCTCGCGTTCCCAGTTCTCGATGAAACCGACGACCTCGACACCGGGAACGCCCGAGGCGAGGTCCGCGACTTCTTCCGCGTAGGTGCGCGTACCGCAGATGAGGAGCTTGCGTGACTGCATGTTAGCGCGTCCTCCCGAATGTTTTCACCGCGTCGATCACCTGGGCGACATCGTCGTCCGACAGGCGCGGGTGCAGCGGCAGGTTCAAGCCCTGCTCGCTCAGGAGTTCACAATTGGGAAGCTTTCGCGCCGGCGGGCCGTAGATCGGCTTGAGGTGCAGGGGATGGTAGTTGAACGTCGTGTAGATCTTGCGCTCGAGCAGCGTGTTGGCCAGTGCGTCGCGCCGGCCGTCCATGACGCGGATGAGATAGGTCCAGTACGAGTGGACCTCGTCCGCCGCGGCATCCTGCGGATGGGTGATCCACGGGACGTCCGCCAGCTCGCGCTGGTAGGTCGCCCAGATCTGCTTTCGGCGCGCCTGGTTGGCGGGGAGCTTGCCGAGTTGCGCGAGCGCGATGCTGGCGCAGATGTCGTTGCAGAGCATCTTCGGGAAGATCTCGCGCACGTCGTACTCCCACCAGCGTTCCTTGCCGCCGAGACTGTCGAAGCCGGATTTGCCGACGCCGCAGTAGCGAAGGAGTTTGGCCCGTTCGAGCAGCGCGGGATTCTTCATCGTGACGCCGCCGCCTTCGGGGGTGGCGAGGTTCTTGACGCTGTCGAAGCTGTAGATCGCCAGGTCCCCGAGCGTGCCGCAGCGCCGTCCGCCGAGCATCGAATCGACGGCATGGGCGGAATCTTCGAGAATCGGAAGCCCGAACTGCGTGAGCGTTTCCATGCGCACCGGCTTGCCCGCGTAGTGCACGACCATGATGGCCTTGGTGTCGCGCGTGATGACGCGCTCGATCGAGGCGGCGTCGATATTCTGCGTCTGGAGATTGACGTCGGCAAAGACCGGCTTGTGCCCCGCCAGTAACACCGCCTGGGCGCAGGCAACCCACGTCATCGCAGGAAGGATCACGGGCGAGCCCGGCGGGAGATTGAGCAGCGTCATCGCCATGTACAGCGCGTTGGACCCGCTGTCGACCATCAGAAAGCTCTGCCCCAACCGCTCGGCGAAGCGCGCTTCGAACTCGCGCACGCGGGCGCCCATGCCCATCCAACCGGTCATCACGCTCGGCGTCAGGGACTCGATCTCTTCGCCGCCCGTTCCGGAACCGAATACGTTGATCATGTCGAACCCTCAAGTTTGATCGTGACGAATGTGCGTATCGAGCAGATCGAGCAGGCGCGGATCCGTCCGGCCGTCGATCTTGCGCGCGAAATGGTGCGGCGACGCGACGAGCGTCGGGAAGTCCGCCGCCGTCAGAAGATCCGGGTGCCCGCTGCGCGGATCGCTCCAGCGAACGAATCGCTTGTGGTCGGTGCTCTCGCACGTCAGGTGCGGCGCGTTGAGCAGGATGGTGGGGAGCATCGACTCGCCCGGCGCGAACAGGACGCGCTGGTAGTGTCGCGCCACGGCGGGGTTCGTGCGGAAGAAGGACGTGACGTGCTCGGCGGCGCGTTTCGACATCGTCCACCACGCGGAACCCGCGTAGACCGTGAGCCCGCGCGGACCGAACAGCCCTGCGGGCATGTGGACGCCGACCTTGCGCTCGCCGTAACGATCACGCGCGACGTGCAGGCGCGGGAGCGGATCCGGATTCGTGCCCGTGCGCTCGGCCAGTGCGCGAACCTTGTTCGATCGGCGCTGCTGCCGCTTGCGCCACCGCATCAATCCGGGGAAGCGCGGCAAGTCGTAGTAGCGATACAGGTAGCGCTCCGGCCCGAGGTGCCACTGCGAGTTCCGGGCCGGCACCACGTCGGTGAACGCGTCGCAGCGACCGATCTGCGCGCCCAACTCACGCTCGATCTGCGCCAGCGGCTTGATCGGGTAGTCCTGGCCGGAGAGGTAGATGACGTAGTCGAAATCGTGGTTCGTGCAGACCCACTCGACGGCACCGAGCAGCATGCGGCTGGTGATGAACTTCCCCCACTGCACCGGCATGGCGGGGAGCAGGTCGACGTTGTCGAAGGGCTCGACGGTTGCCGGATCCAGGTGCGAGACCTTCTCGTCATGATGGACGACGACGCGCGATTCCGGGTTGCCCGTGCGGAGCGCGCGCACCAGGCGAGCGACCTGCTCGGGGAACACGTGCGACGCGACGAAGTAGACGACCTTCGCCGCCCGCGCCGGCACAGGCGCGGCGACGCGCGGCGGAGTCGGCGCGGGCGAGTTCGACGTCTGAACCGCTTGCATGAGCTGCGTGTGACCTCTTCACCACCACGGGAGACGCGAAGCCGCATCCTTCCTCATACCACTCGACGGAGGCCCGGGCCACCGGTCGACGGGAATCGCACTCCGTTCCATGTATCGGGCGAACGGGCGGGCAAGGCGCGCCGTGGTCGACGGCGCGAACCTTATGGGACGTGCATGGACATCGCCATGCGGATTCCGGGCCAATTTCCGAAAGGCTCGGCCCGCGGGTATCGTCTGTCGCGCGAGAGCGAGCGCGAGCGAGCGGAGGGCTGCCACTGATGACCGTGACCGAAGCGGAGCTTCCCTTATCCACCGTGCCCGTCGAAACGCTCTCCCCGGCGGAGGAGCGGTTCGAGCGCGTCCGCAAGCGAATCGGGCTGGTCCTCGCGCCGCTCGCGTTCGTCACGCTGCTGCTGATCCCCATGCCTTCCCTCGACCCCCGCGCGCACCGGCTGGCGGCGATCATGGCGGGGGTGGTGATCCTGTGGGTCACCGAGGCGCTGGCCATGCCCGTCACCGCCCTGCTCGGCGCCAGCCTCTGCGTCCTGCTGCGCGTCGACACCGCCAAGAACGTCTTCGCGCCGTTCGCCGACCCGTTGATGTTCCTGTTCATCGGGTCGTTCATCATCGCCCGCGCGATCTTCGTCCACGGCCTCGACCGGCGGCTGGCGTTCGGCGTGCTTTCGCTCAGGGGCGTCGGGGCGCGGCCGGGGCGCATCCTCTTCGCCTTCGGGGCCGTCACCGCGTTCGTTTCCGCCTGGATCTCCAACACCGCCACCACGGCCATGATGTTCGCCATCGGCATGTCGATCCTCGGTTTCCTTTTCGAGCAGGAGCGGACGAGCGGCATTAAGATCGGACGGCGGTACGCGACGGCGCTGATGCTGATCACGAGCTTCGCCGCATCGGTGGGCGGGCTCGCCACGCCGATCGGCACGCCGCCCAACGTCATCGGCCTGGGCTTCATCCGCCGCGAACTGGGCGTGGAGCTGCCGTTCTTCAAGTGGTGCATGATCGGCGTGCCGATCGTGATCATCCTGTACCTGTGGATGGCGGCGTACTTCAATTTCCTCTGCCCCGCGGGCGTGCGCGAGATCGCGGGCAGCCGCGAGATGATCGCGCGCGAGCGCGCGCGACTGGGCGCCTGGACGCGGGGGCAAGTCTCCACGGTCATCGCCTTCGGCGTCACGGTCGTCCTCTGGGTCATGCCGGGGCTCATCGCCCTGCTGGGCGGGGAGGAAAGCCCGGCCTACCAGTGGATGACCGCCGTCCTGCCCGAAGGCGTGGCCGCGCTGATCGGCGCGGTGCTGCTGTTCATCCTCCCCGGCGACGGCGGCGATCAGGGGTCGCGCGCGATCACCTGGGACCAGGCGGTTCGCATCGACTGGGGCACGATCCTCCTCTACGGCGGCGGGTTCGCGCTGGGCGTCCTCTCCTTTCAGACCGGCCTGGCCAAGGCCATCGGTGAAGGCCTCACCGGATTGCTTCCGGTCGGCGGCAACTCGTTCCTCATGCTCGTCGCCGCAACCGTCGTCGCCGTGATGCTCTCGGAGACGACCTCGAACACCGCGTCGGCGAACATGGTGGTGCCGGTCGTGATCGCGCTGGCGCGCAGCGCGGGCGTCGATCCACTGGAGCCCGCCCTGGGCGCGACGTTCGGCGCGAGCCTTGGCTTCATGCTGCCCGTCTCCACGCCGTGCAACGCGATCGTGTACGGCTCGGGGTACATCCCGATCGGGCGGATGATTCGTTACGGGTTCCTGCTGGATGTCGTGGGCGTGATCGTGGTGGTCACGATGGTGCGGCTGCTGGTGCCGCTGGTGAGATAGGAGGGCGTGCGGTTCTGATGCAGGCGCGATCAATCGGCGGTCCTGTCATCCCGAGGTACGCACACGACACGCAACACGGCATCAAACGTCGAACGAAATCCCCTGCGCCAAGGGCAGGTCGGTCGAGTAGTTGATCGTGTTGGTCACGCGGCGCATGTAAGTCTTCCACGCGTCCGAGCCCGACTCGCGGCCGCCGCCGGTGACTTTTTCGCCGCCGAAGGCGCCGCCGATTTCGGCGCCGCTGGTGCCGATGTTGACGTTGGCGATGCCGCAGTCGCTGCCCGCGGGGGAGAGGAATTGTTCCGCCTCGCGGACGTCGGCGGTGAAGATGGCGGAGGAGAGGCCCTGCGGCACGTCGTTATGGATCGCGATGGCCTGGTCGAGGTCGTCGTACCCCATCACGTAGAGGATCGGGGCGAAGGTTTCTTCTTTGACGATGGCGGCGCCGGGCTCGATCTCGACCAGCGCAGGCCGGACGTACGCGCCGCCGGGCGGGGCGCCGTCGCGGACGCGCTGCCCGCCGTGCACTTTGCCGCCGGCCTTGCGTGCTTCGTTCAGCGCGTGGGTCATGGCGTCGGCGGAGGCTTCATCGATGAGCGGGCCGATGAGCGTGCCGGGTTTTGTCGGGTCGCCGACGGGGAGTCGGTCGAACACGTTGCGCAGACGCTCCACGAGTCGCTCGCGGACGGAGTTGTGGACGATGAGCCGCCGCAGCGTCGTGCAGCGCTGCCCCGCGGTGCCGGCGGCGGCGAAGACGATGGCGCGCGTCGCCAGTTCCAGGTCGGCCGACGGCGAGAGGATCATGCCGTTGTTCCCGCCCAGTTCGAGCAGCGATCGGCCGAGGCGCTTCGCGACCGCCTGCGCGACGGCCCGGCCCATGCGCACGGAGCCCGTCGCGGAGATCAGCGGAAGCGCTTCCGACGACGCCAATGCCTCGCCCACTTCGCGTGCGCCGATGACGATGCACGAAATGCCCGGCGGCGCCTCCGGCATGTCGGCCATCACCTCCGCAATGATGTTCTGACACGCGATGGCGGTGAGCGGCGTCTTCTCGCTCGGCTTCCAGACGACGGGATCGCCGCACACCCACGCGAGCATCGCGTTCCACGCCCACACGGCCACGGGGAAGTTGAACGCGGTGATGACGCCGATGGGGCCGAGCGGGTGCCACTGCTCCATCATGCGATGGCCGGGGCGCTCGGAGGCGATGGTGAGGCCGTAGAGCTGGCGAGACAAACCGACGGCGAAGTCGCAGATGTCGATCATCTCCTGGACTTCGCCCAGCGCCTCCTGCGTGATCTTTCCGGCTTCGAGGGAGACGATCTTGGCGAGATCGGACTTGCGCTCGCGGAGTTTCTCCCCGACGCGCCGCACGAACTCGCCGCGCTTGGGAGCGGGGATCGTGCGCCAGGTCTTGAACGCTTCGGACGCGGAGGCGATCACGGACTCCACGTCGCGCGGGGTGGCGCTGGCGATCTCCGCGAGAACGCGACCGTCGATCGGGGACTTCACGACGAACGGTTTTCCGGTCGTCGTGCGCCACTCCGAACCCACCGCTGAAGCGGCGGGCTTCTGCGGGACCTTCAACGATCTGGGGATGTGTTCAGACATCGAATCACTCGTGAGAAGGATGCGGGCGCACGCACACGCGCGCGCCACGTCATCCTGAGGTACTCCGAAGGATCTCGGGTTTGGCGAACCGCGCACGACTGCATCTCGAGATCCTTCGGAGCACCTCAGGATGACGTGCGCTTACACCGTCGATTGCCGCGCGCGCTACAGCACCGTCGACCGCGTCGGCACGTCCGTGCGCGTCGACGCGTCCTGCGCCTCGCGGGCGTAGAACTTACCGAATCGGTTGGACAAGAACTCGTCCAACTTCACCTGCTCCTGTCGAACGAACCCCTGCTTGGGCAGCATCCCCTTGGCGTGCATGTCGACGACGGCGCACAGGCCGGCCGACGTGGTGATCTGGATCGCGCTCCAGCTCTCGCCGAGGCAGTCGCCGTGGTAGATCTTTCGGGCATCGGTCACCTGCGTGAGCCGCCCTTCCTTCCAGCCGGTCACGGTGCAGAAGATCAGCACGACGTCCTGCGGCGTGACCGGGACGGAATTCTCCAGCACGTCCTTCAACAGCGCGCGGCGATCGTTCAGGCGCAGCTCGTTCATGAGGAACGCCATCAGGTTGCGGTGGCCGCGGTAGCGGATGGTCTTGTAGTTGAGCATGCGCACCTTGCCCGCGAGCGTCTCGCACAGCGTGCCGACGCCGCCGGAGGTGTTGAACGCTTCGTAGTCGACGCCGTCGAGGCTGAAGTGCTCGAGGCCTTCGAGCGGGAGGGTTTCGATCAGCTTGGACTCGTGGATCGCCTCGCAGGGGTTGCCGTACTCGTTGATGAGCCCGTCGGTCGACCACGTGAGGTTGTACTTCATCTCATTCGTGGGGAACTGCGGGAGCGCGCCGACGCGCATCTCGACCTCGTCGAGCTTGTCGAACTCGGTCGCGAGCTGATGCGCCGCGATGGAGACGAACCCGGGCGCGAGGCCGCACTGGGGCATGAAGATCTGGCCCGCCCTGGCCTGTTTCGACAAGGCTTTGACTGCGCGCGTCGTTTCGACGTCTTCCGTCAGGTCGAAGTAGCTCGCGCCGGTGTCCAGCGCCGCCTGCGCGATGCCGGGGTTGACGTTGAACGAGCAGGCGGAGAGGACGCTCTGCCGCCCTTCCAGCGCTTTGCGCACCGATGCGACATCGGAGACATCGAGCTGCACCGTCTTCACGTTCGCCTGCGCCGCCAGCCGCTTCAGCGCCGCCGGGTCGACGTCGCCCACGAGCACATCGTACTCGCCCGTGGAGGCCAATAATTTCGCCGCCGCCGCGCCGATCTTCCCGGCCCCGAGCAACAACACGTGGTGCATGAACTCATCTCCTCGACGATCGTGAAGCCCCCCCATCACTGCTTTCGGATCGCGCCCGTTCTTAGGTAGTATAATAGTCGGGATGCAACGCAATTTCGCCCGATGAAAGGCCCGGAATGACCCTCCAAGCCGACAACCCGCTCGAAGCGTTTCAGTGGAAGACTCAACCGCAGGCCTACGCCTTCATTCGGTCATCGGCCGATGCTTTCCTCAAGAGTTGTCCCCCGGCCGCGGAAATTGCCGCGCGCATGCAGCGGGAGACGGGCACGCGCTTCCACGACTGGATCGACACGATCATCTTCCCCGCCAGCGATGCCACCCGCGCCGAGCTCGCCGCGATCGGTTACGAGCCCGAGGCCGATCGCGTGTATTGGCACCCCGGCGGCGTGTTCCCGCGCATCGGAGTGCACGGGAAGCCGCTCACGACCGTCATGCTGAAGGTCGAGTACGTCGCCGACTTCGCGGCCGTGTGGGGGATCTCGTCGAGTGCCATCGAGGGTGAGCCGCTATCGCTGATGCGACAGGCGAAGGTCGCCGCCACGAAAGATGCCGAGCTGTGGGTCGTCGAGCGCCACGGCTTGCGTGGCTACGTTGTCCCGAAGGGCGATCCGGCGCGTGCGATGAAGATCGAGAAGACGCGTGAGCTTTTCCGTACTCGCCGGCGGGACTTCGCCGCGGATGGGGATGATGAGGGGTTCGCGTACACAAGTGATCTCGTCGATCGTGCGATCAACGAGGTCGGCGTCGACGTCGCCTGCGACCTGTTCTTCGCCGCCGAACGCGAGTACTGGCAGCGGCGAAACCGCGCGGCGCAGGTACAGAAGGCGCGACAAGACCGGCTCGGCCTGGGCTGGGCGAATCATGACCACCACACGTACCGCTGCAGCCGCGAGAACTTCACGAAGCTGATCGCGATCCAGGAGAAGCTGGGGTTGGTTGCGCGCGAGCGGTTCTACGCCGGTCGCGAAGCCGGCTGGGGCGCGCAGGTGATGGAGCAGCCGATCACCGGCATCATCACGTTCAACGACGTCGATCTTTCACCGCAAGAGCTCTACCAGGACTTCGCCCACGAGCCATTGCCTGCTCGCGATTCGCTCGGCACCGTCGGCCTCTGGTGCGCGCTGCACGGGGACTCGATGCTCCAGGCCGGCATGCACCACCTCGAAGCGCAGTTCGACTTCGAAGCCCTCCGCCGGCAGCTCGAAGAGGAGGCCGTCATCAAGACGATGAAGCCCTTCACCGACTTCCCCCACCTCCGCCAGGCCTTCACCGAAGGCGAACGCTGGAAAGTCCGGACCGAACGCATCGAGCGCCTGCTCAAGGCCGGACGGATCACGCCCGACCAGGCCAAACAATTCCGCGAGAACGGCGCCCTCGGCTCGCACCTGGAGAACCTCGAGCGCAACGACGGCTTCAAAGGCTTCAACCAGACCGGCGTCAGCGAAATCATCGCCGCGACCGATCCGCGAAAGCACGCCTGAATCCAGCTCGCGTACGCCTGCCGAGGGATTCTGGAGCGAAGGACAACCGCTTGGTGTCCTTCGTGTCTTGGTGGTTCCATCTCTCCTTTCCCAATCATCCATCCAGAGAGCTCGGCGTTGACGACGAAAACCCCGCCGCGATGATGACCGGCTCGTGAACTACCCGCGCAGCAAGGTCAAGCGGTTCGACTTCGCGCCCGGGCGGCGCGTGGCGGGGAAGTACGACATCGAGCGCCCGCTCGGAAGTGGCTGGGAGGGCGAGGTTTACGTCATCGTCGAGCGGACGACCGGCATCCGTCGGGCCGCCAAGTTCTACTACCCTCACCGCGACCCCATGGGCAAGGCCGCCATCGCCTACGCCCGCAAGCTCGACGCGCTCCGCCACTGCCCGATTTTGATGCAGTATCATCACCAGGAGATCGCCTATGTCCGGAGGCGGAAGGTGACGGTGGTCATCAGCGAGCTGATCGAGGGCCAGAAGCTCAGCGAGTTCCTCGCCGATCAACCGCGGGAGCAGCTCAGCACGTTCGAGGCGCTGCACGTCCTCCACGGCCTGGCCAAAGGCATCGCCCCCATCCACGCCCGCGGCGAGTACCACGGCGACATCCACGACGACAACATCATGATCCGCCGCCAGGGCATCGGCTTCGAGGTGAAGCTCCTCGACTTCTTCGATCTGGGGCGCCCCACCCGCGGCAAGATCCACAAGGACGTGCTGAACCTCGTCGAAGTGTTCCACGTGATCGTCGGGGGGCGGAAGCATTACGCGCGCCAGCCGCGGGTGGTGAAGAACATCATCCGCGGGCTGAAGGACTCGCTGATCCTGCAACGGTTCCAAAGCGCGGGGGACATTCAGAGGCACCTCGAGAACCTGCAGTGGTGACGTCGCGAGAGACTTCGCGCCCACCTGACACGCGAGATCGATCGAGCACGTCATCCCGAGGTACTCCGAGGGATCTCGGGTTCACGCGCACCTTTCGAAGATCGAGATCCCTTGGAGTACCTCGGGATGGCGTGCGCGGGACGATCGAGTCGCGAGTGTCTTTGTCGAATACCGATGCGTTTTTCGCGGTTACCTGCTAGAGTCCGGTCAGAATCCAACGCAGACGCACCACACATCTCACAGGAGTTCCGCATGGCGAAGAAGAGCCCTAAGGCGAGCGCGAGCAAGTCGAAGAGCGCGGCGAAGCGCGGCGCGAAGTCCAAGTCCTCCGCGCGCGGCGCGACGAAGACGAAAAAGAAATCCGCTGCAAAAACCGCCAGGCGCAGCATGGCGCGCACGAAGAGCACGGTGACGAAGAAGGCCAGGAACGTCGCGGCGTCCGCCCAGCGAATGGCCAGGAAAGCACCGGCGCAGGCCAAGAAGATGATGGCGACCGTGAAGGAGAAGGCGAAGACGATGGGCACGGTCGCCGGCAACGTCGCGGAGCGGGTGACGCAAGTCGCCGCCACCGCCGCGGGCGCCGTCGTCGGAACCGTGCAGGCGGTCATGCCGGACAACGAGGATCGTGACGCTCGAGGGTAAGCACGAAATCCGAAGCACGAAGCACGAAACAGATTCCAAGTACAAAGAGGAAAACTCCAAACCGGGGAACTCCCGTTTGGGATTTGCTCCTTGAGATTCCGAATTTGTTTCGTGCTTCGGATCTCGTGCTTCGTGCTTACTCCGGCGACGTCGGCGTCATCGCCTTGAGCCCGATGATCCCCCCGACGATCAGCATCACGCAGAGGATCCGCGGGATGTCCCGCGGCTCGTTGAAGCGCCACATCCCGTAGATCACCGTCCCCACCGCGCCGATCCCCGTCCACACCGCGTACGCCGTCCCCAGCGGCAGCTTGCGCATCGCCTGACTCAGGAGGATGAAGCTCAGCAGCATGACGATGATCGTGAACACGCTCGGCCACAGCCGCTTGAACCCGTCGGAATACTTCAGTCCGACCGCCCAGACGATTTCCGTGATTCCTGCCGCGAGGAGGTAGATCCAGGCCATGATTGCTCCGCTCTCCAGTCGATATCAGCGAACGTTCGCCAAGCGCAGGGTGCGCGGGGGACTCGCCGCACGGAGTTTAGGCGCCAACCTCCGCGCAACAAAAACCCGCCGCGCTTTCGCGCGGCGGGTTCGTCACAGCCGGTGACCCACTGCACTCGTATCGCAGGCCCAACGGCCTGCCATGAGCGAGCGCAAATGAGTCGAATGGAGGCGGGGAGAATTGAACTCCCGTCCCAAGACGTCAAATGTGTCGGCCTCTACATGCTTAGGCGGTGTTTTGTTGTCGTCCCGCATGACGAACACCGTCATCCTTCACGCGGGATCAGTCGTCTTTATCTCGCCGGGCGCCGACGTCAGAACGTCCCGGCCAGTCCGCTGTTTTCAGCTAGCGCGTCGCGAACATCCGCGCTATGCCGAGGATGCCTATTTAATTAGGCAGCCATTGCGAGGGGCGCGTTGAAGCCAACGCGACCCGAGACATCACTGTTATTAGCAGTTAATGTTTGCTCAGATGTTTAACCAGGCCAACTGAGCGTCCTGGGCATGCCACCTACACCGTTGCCATCCGGTCGAAACCGATCGCCCCCGGAAAAGGCTGCTGGTGCATCAGGTTGTCAAAGAGTCACACCTTACTACGTCTCCCATTCTATATCGGTTTGATCGACCGGACAATGTGGAACCGTTTCCTGCTCTCCCACGGCGGGGCACAGCGCCAGCGCCGCCCCGCGCCGTTCCTGCCCACCGAACCGCGCGGACCGGCGCTGGCGCTCTGGACCGCCGTGGGCGCGGCACTTGCGCGTATTGGAGCGGCCCATCCTCCGCAGCGTCCGCACATCCTTCCCATCCCCGCGCATCGATACGATTTTCACGAATTGCACGCCCCGCCGGGTGGGGTATCATCCGCTGGTCGAGCGAGTCACACGCGCAAGTCGCACACCGTTCGCTGGAGTGGGATGTCAGGCGTCAGTTTTCCAGTCAGTCGGCCCGCGGGCAGGGCGCTGGTCGTCGGAACCGCGTCGAGCAGGACGCAGCCGCTGGCGACGCTGCAGCGGCTCGGCTTCACCTGCGCCGAGACCGACGACCCCTATCACGCGATGCTCGAACTCTGCCGACGCCCGATGGTCTACCGGGCGATGATCCTGAGCCTCACCAGCCTGTACCGTGAGGAACTGCAAGTCATCGCGGCGACGAAGCGCCGCTTCCCGCACGTGGACGTATGGCTGACGCACATCGAGGGAAGGCAAGCCTCGCTCGCCGAAGCGATGCGCCTCGGCGCCGACGGCCTGCTCGCCGACGACGGCCTGCACCGCACCGCGGCCGGCGCGTTTCCCATGGAGACGTTGCCGGGCGAGTTGCGGAGCCCGATCACGCTTCCCCCCGAAACGCCGCAGGACCCTCCGTCACGCTCGATCCACGACGACCCGGACGAAGACGCGAACATCGCCGAGCCGGTTCTCACGGCCGACGAACTCCGCGCGCTGCTCCAGGAGCAGCCCGCCATGCCGCCCAGCGGAGAGCAGGCATGACGCGCGTCGCTCACGAACGGATCCTCCTCGTCGGCGACGCGACGCGGCACGTCCAGGGCGCGCTGTCCGAAGCGATGCCCGGCGCCCACGTCACATCGGTCGGCACGTACTTCGACGCGATCGCGGAGATCACGGCCCACCCGTACACGACCGTCCTCGCGTCCGCCGAGCCGATCGAGCGTCGGCCCGAGGCGGCGGTGAAGTCGCTGCGCCAGGCGGCGGGCGAGGCGCGCGTGCTGCTCTTCGCCCAGCCCTCGCTCGAGCCGCTGTCGCGCAAGATGCTCTCGTTCGGCTGCGACGACTACCTCGTCACGCCGACGAACGCGACCGAGCTGCACCAGGTCTTCGGCGCCCCGCCGCTGCGCATCGCACCCGGCGCTTCGGAAGGCGACGCCCATGCCGAGCCGCTCGTCTCGTCGCCCCCGAGCAACGTCGCGCTGCTGATGGGGTTGCCGCTGGCGGACATCCTGCTCGACGCCATGCTCCAGCACCCGCACGACACGCCCACCGCCGCCGTCAAGCGGATCAACGCGCAGATCGGCCCGACGATGCAGTTGACGTACTGCGGCCCCAAGACCGATGCGCCGATCCCCCCCGACGGCTCGACGTTGCTCCGCCACGCCGTGCGGATGAACAACGATGACGTCGCGAGCCTCTGCCTCACGCTCCCGCGCGACGAGGAGGAAAGCGCCGGCCGGCATTTCCTCGCGCAGCTCGCGCACCTGATCGGAAAAGTCGCGACGCTCGAAGATCGTCACGCGCGATTGCAAAAGCTCGCGATCACCGACGAGCTGACGGGCCTGTACAACGGCCGGTACTTCCGCCACTTCCTCAACCGGATCGTCGACAAGGCGCGGACGCTGCGTTTCCCCGTCACGTTGCTGCTGTTCGACATCGACAACTTCAAGAAATACAACGACCAGTACGGCCACGGCGTGGGCGACGAGATCCTGCGCCAGACGGCCGCGCTGATGCGCCGCTGCTGCCGCGATCACGATCTTGTAGCGCGGATCAGCGGCGATGAGTTCGCGGTCGTCTTCTGGGAGAAGGAAGGCCCGCGCCAGCCGCGCGACGGCAAGCCGGTCGCGACGGCGGGACGCCCGCCGCAGTCGGTGATGTTCATCCTCGACCGCTTCCGCCGCCTGCTCTCGCTGCCCGACTTCAGCAACCTCGGCGCCACCGGCAAGGGCGCCCTGACGATCAGCGGCGGGTTGGCCGTGTTCCCCTACGACGCCACCGAAGTCGACGCGCTCATCGACGCCGCCGACCGCGCCCTCATGTTCGGCGCGAAACAGGGCGGAAAAAACTCCATCTACCTCGTCGGCCACGACGACCCGCCGAGCAATCACACGCATCAGGCATGATGATCCATCGCCGCGCTCATCACGTGATCATCACGCTGCTCCGCTGGATCGGTGTGACGGTGTGCCTCGCGATCACGCTGGTGACCTTCGGCGTCTACGTTTCAGGTTTGCTCAAGCCTGGTTGGACGCTCGTCTACGGCACCAACCTGGTCGGCACGACGCGAGCGAGCTACCTCGTCAGCGAAGGCAACCTGCTCATCAACTACGTCTACGGATGGCAAGGTCAGCCGCCCGAGATTCGACGATTCACGCGCCTCCCCGGTTTCACGCTGAGCGGCATGGTCGTCACGCTCAACCGGCCCGATCCCGCGGGCGACGTCAACTACTTTGCGACGATTCGCCCGTGGCTCCTCCTCGCATTGAACCTCCCCACCGCCCTTTGTTTTGCCTGGATGACACGACGATGGCGTCGACGTCGTAGATGGGCGCCGGGAACATGCTCGGTATGCGGCTACGACATTCGAGCGACGCCGCAGCGGTGCCCCGAGTGCGGGACGAGCATAGTGGGAGCGGCGGCGCCGGAAGGATGACGTGCGCGATCACGACGGACGTCGAAACCCGACGTGAAGC
>JBAUGM010000591.1:0-5433 GCA_049679725.1 Tepidisphaeraceae bacterium | reverse complement strand
GGGGCGAGCGGCGCGTGTTGTCGATGAATCGGTCGCCTGGAGGATTGGCATGGGTGGTCGAGTCGAGCGGTTTTCGACGTTGAGCGCCGTTCGCCCCTCTCCCCCGGAGTACCGTGGGAGAGGGAGGTTGGGGGTTCTCGTTCGCGCGCGTTTGAGATTTCATCACGTTCACACCCATCACGTCACTTCATCGCCGACTGCTTCGCTTCCAACCGCAGCTTGTCCAGCCGCGACAGCGGCTTCTCCGCCTTCGCCGGCGCGGTCGTCGGTGCCGCGGCGACCACGGCGTTGCTCGCGGGCGCCGGTGGCGGGGCGTCGACGCGGAGGACGCCGCCCTGGCCGATGTTGTGGACGATCGGCTCCCCCTCCTTCACGACGGTCACCACGCAGAACAAGGAGTTGTGCTGCCCGACCGGCGTCTTCGCGTCGGCCTTCACGTCGAACACCACGCTCTTGTCGGCCGACGTGATCTCCATCTCCGGCGCCGTCGCGTTGGGCGGCAAGCCGACGAGCTTTACGTTCGCCTTGCCGTCGAACGGTGTCTTCTGCTCGATGTGGCACAGGACGTCCGCCTGCTTGCCCTGCTCCGCGGCGGCCATCTCGATCTTGGCGGCGAGGAAGGGCGGGGCGACTTCAATCTCGGCGAAGGGCGACGCCACCCACACCGCGCCGCCGACGTCGGCGGAGCCGATGGCGCACACCTTCGTCTTCGCGGCCGCGGCGTTGCCCGCCGCGCTGAGCTGGATCATGGTTTCCGTCGCATTCTCCGCGATCGTCGCGCCGCCGGAGCCGACACCATTGGGGTTGAGCAGCATCGCGACGCTGATCGGCGCGGTGAAGCCCGCCTTGCGCTCGGCGACGACCTTCAGCTGCATCGATCCGCCCTGCACGATCGGCACCTTCGGCTGGACGAGGCTGAGCTTGAACGGCACTTCTTCCGTGACCGCGACGGCGAGCTTCGACACCGTCGTCTGGTAGTAGGCCGGGTCGTTGCCGCGGTAGACCATGTCGACGGTCTGGCTGAACGATGCGCGGACGGGCGAGTTCGCGTCCGTGGGCGTGCCGATGACATCGCACAGCGCACCGCCGGTGGGGGCATCCGCGGCGGCCTCGAAGAGGACGGGGACGAGATCGCCGGCGAGGTTGTCGTGCGTCGGCGCAATGCCCTTGGGCAACCCGTCGAACGAGAGTTTCAGCTCGCCGCCGAAGTCGGCGCGGGTGGCGCGGATGAGGGCGGCGTAGCGGTTGCCGCGCGGGACGGGGATCGTCTGCCGCTCCTGCGAGTTGGCGGTGACCAGCGGGATGCCCAGCGTCACACCGGGCGTGATGGGCGTCGCTTCGATGCGATAGACGTATTCAGGCCCGCCGTCGTAGAGCTGGTCGTAGATGCGGATGGTGTACTCGCCGTCGGCAGGGAACGTGAAGCGCTGGTAGCTGTCGGGGGAGCCGTTGTCGTCGTTGCCGTTGAGCACCTTGCCGGCGGCGTCGAAGATGTGGAGGACCGAGTCGATCGGCGAGCGCACGCGTCGGCCGTAAACGTTGAAATCGAGCGCCTGGTCCTTCTTCGCGACGATCTTGAAGAAGTCGACGTCGCGCGGCTTTCCGATCACGCCGTTCATTGCGATCGGGAGCGACCCAACCGGCGTGGCGGTCTTGATCTCGTCGTTCGGCTCGGCCTCGACCATGTTGCCGAACGAGACGACGCGGAAGCGATTGGCGGAGGGTGACATCACCCCGTCGCGCTCGGCGAAGAGCGGGAAGTTCCTGTTCGTCAGTTCAGCGGGGAGCTTGAACGTCTGCTCGAAGGCGCCCGATGCATCACCAATGAACTGCACGGCCTGGTCGGTTCCCACCTGTCCACCCGGCGGGAAGACGGCGCGGGGGCGCGGGAAAGTGCCGACGTGCAATCGGTAGTGGCAGTTGCCGTTGCCGCCATAGGCGCTTTCGCGGACCTGGATGACGTACGTGCCGTCCTCCGGCGCCACGAGGGACGCGACGGGATCCTGGAGGAACAGCGCGGAGTCGTCGCTGGAGGCGAGTTCGAAGCGCTTGGCGTCGAGGATGGCGACGAACGGGTCGAAGATCGTCAACGCGTTGGTCGCCAGACGCATCCCCTCGACTTCCGCGGTGATGCGCTGGCCCTTCTTCAGATCGATGGCGAAGGAGTCGACGTCCTCGTTCTCGATGACGCCGGACATCGTGACGTTCAGGTCGATCTTCTGCGGCTTGTCGAACTCGGTGTTTGGCTCCTTCTCGGGCACGACGGGCAGCGATCCGACGTAGAACGTGCGCAGGGCCGAGATGCCGGTGGCGGTGCGGACGCGGAGGCAGTGCTCGCCGAGCGGGGCGTCGGGGGCGATCGTCAGTGTCGCCTTCAGCTTTTTGGGGTCGGTTGCGTCGAGCTTGGTAACGGCGATGCCGGGGGAGTAGAGGAGGATCTCCTGTGCGTCGGCGAACCGGTCGCCGTTGAGGGTGATTTCAACTTCTGTGCCGCGCTGCGCGCCGCGCGGGACGATGGTCGTAAGCTCCGGCGACGCGGCGCGCGCGATCGATGCGACGAACAGCGTTGCGAACAGACTGCAAATCACCGACATCCGATGCATCATCACCCGTCCAACCAAAGCGGCCGAATCAAACGCCCCGCCCGAGCGATCCCGCGGCGACCTTGCCGGGAATGCTCGGGCGGAAACGCTAAAGATCGCGTCAAACGTCGAGTCACATTCTCCCTCTCCCCGGTATTCCGGGGAGAGGGCGGAGGAGAGGGGCAAGGGGCGTTCACCGTCGAACATCGGTTGATTCGCCGATTCGCGCGAACTCTCGAATCGAACGGTTCATCGACTTCTCACGCCGCTCGCCTCTCTCCCCTGCCCTCTCCCCCGAGTACGTGGGAGAGGGAGAAAGGCTCTCACACCAACAGTTCCTCCACGACCTTCCCACCATCCACGATTTCGATCGGGCGGCCGCCGGGGGACATCAATTCCTTGTCGGCGACGATGCCCAGTTGGTTGTAGACGGTCGCCGCCATGTCCTCGACCGTCAGCGGATCGGTGTTCGGCTCGGCGGCGGTCGCGTCAGAGCTGCCGTAGATCTGGCCCTGCTTGATGCCGCCGCCGGCGAGCACGATGCTGAACACCTTCGGCCAGTGGTCGCGGCCGTTGTCCTTGTTGATCTTGGGGGTTCGGCCGAACTCGCTGGTGACCATGACGAGCGTCGAATCGAGCAGGCCGCGGCGCTCCAGGTCGATGATCAGCGTCGCCAGCGCCTGGTCGAACGGCGGCATCTGCCCCTTGAACCCGCCGGCGATGCCGGCGTGGTGGTCCCATGAGCCGAAGGTCATCGACACGAACCGCACGCCCGCCTCGACGAGCCGACGGCTCATCAGCATGCGCATCCCCGCGGGGTTGCGGCCGTACTCGTCCTTGATCGCATCCGGCTCGGCGGCGATGTCGAACGCCTCGCGCGCCTGCTTGGAGCTGATCAGGTTGTAGGCGCGCTGGTAGAACGAATCCATCGCGTCCAGCGCGTCCGACTTCTCCAGCGTGCGGAAGTGATTGTCCACCGCGGCGAGCATCGTCTTGCGGCGGTCGAATCGCGACTCGTCGACGCCCTTGGCCAGGTTCAGGTCGCGCACCTTGAACGACTTGTCCGCCGGGTCGGCGCCGAGGCTGAACGGGCCGTACGCGCTGGAGAGGTAGCCGCTGCCCGCGAACGTGTTGGGCATCGACGGGATGCTGACATAGGGCGGCAGGTTGTTGCGCGGGCCGAACTCGTGGCTGACGACGGAGCCCATGCTCGGGTACTGGAGGGCGGGGCTGGGCCGGTAGCCGGTGAACATGTTGTGCACGCCGCGCTCGTGCGCCGCTTCGCCGTGCGTCATCGAGCGGACGACGGTGATCTTGTCGGCGATGCTCGCGATCTTCGGGATCGTCTCGGAGAAGACTTCCCCGGCGATCTTCGTCTTGATCGGGCTGAACGGCCCGCGGTACTCGACGGGGGCGAACGGCTTGGGGTCGAACGACTCCTGCGCGCTCATCCCGCCGGGCAGGAAGATGTGGATGATGCTCCTGGCCTTGCCCTCTTTGCTGGCGTACTGCTTGATCTCGCCCCGCGCAACAGAGTTGATGCCGACGGAGCCGAGGCCGAGGTAGTTGCCGAGGGTCAGGCCGAGGCCGCCCACGAGGCCGACGTACATGAAGTCGCGTCGGCTCGGCCCGCGGTTCGAGCCGAGCGGCACGCGGCCGGGGCGAACGTGATCGGTGCTGTTGCACCAGGAGCAATCGTCTTCGTCGTAGTGAGCCATGTGAATCTTCCCGTCAAACGAACCGGCGGATTGTCGACGAACAATCCCGCCCTGTACACGCTACTACACCGCAGCCGCCGCGTTGTTACGTGAGTTTGCAGAATGAGTTGAACCTCACGATTCTGGACCTGACGTGGGGTGTGCGCCGGCCCCATACATTCCAATGTCTGCATATTTAGCAGGGAATCTCGGAGGTCGTAACTCCCTCTTCCCGGTACGCCGGGGAGAGGGAGAGCGCTTCTCGACCTTTGATGCACGCTCGCACGATTGCAGGCTTCGCGCACGGTTCACCGCCCGCGGGTTTCTTCCTGCACGTCGCCCAGCAGCAGGCTGCGCATCGCGCCGCTGATCTCGGAGAACGGGACGAGTTCCACCCTCGGGTGGCGCACGGTGCCTGAGATGCGCACCGGCAACACATCCTGCTGGAGCACGTTCAGCACGTCGTCCACGTCCGCCAGCAGCGGAAGTCTGAGCGCGCTGAACGGGCGCACCGAACCGGCAGCGGTGCCTTCGATGGGGCTGTCGGGGAGCTTCCACACCTCGTGAATCGTCGTGGTGGCGCGGATCTCCGTGCCGCGGTTGAAGTAGCGGATATTGTTGACGTAAAGCGTGTCGGCCTCGAAGCGCAGGTCGGCCGAGCCGTGGCCGCGGTTCTGGGGCTTGTCCCTGCCCCAGTTCAGGACGTTCATCCGCTCGTACAGGAACGCGAAGACGTCGTAGTTGGCCAGGTCCGAATCGGTGATGCGCACCGTGCCCAGGCCGCTCGTGCGCGTCATCTCGCGGGGCATGCCGTAGAGGTTGAGCGTTCCGCTGATGCGCCCGGGCATGGGCTCGGCATCGGCGGCGGCGATGTGCACCAGCTGGTTGACGTCGAGGCGATCGAGGTCGAGCGTGATCTGCCCGGCCGGCGTGGTGATGCCGCGATGCCGGCCGAAGCGCGCCCAGATGCGGACGATGCCGTCGGCGAAGCGGATGAGGGTGGGCTGGTCCTGCGTGTCGGCGAGGACGATGCGGAAGAGGTCGCCGGCGCCGGGGCGCTTGTCCTCGCCGATCTCGTAGTTGATGAACGCGGTGAGCCGCCCGTCGCCGACGGTGGCGTTGCGGTAGGTGCCGCCGTAGGAGTCGAGCAGGAC
>JBAUGM010000590.1:0-15976 GCA_049679725.1 Tepidisphaeraceae bacterium | reverse complement strand
GCCCTGGACCACCTCAACCGTCTCCGCCTTGATCTGCGACTGCAAGAGCGCGATCTGCGTCTTCAGTTGATCGATCTTCTGCTGATCCGTCATCGCCGCGGCGAACGCCTTGGCGGCGTCGGCGTCCACCTTTGTCCGCCAGAGGTACACCTGCTGCAACGCCGGCAGCGCTTCGAGGGGCTTGAGCCCGGCGTCAGTGATCGGCGTGCCGTAGAGGTTGAGGTAATTAAGCTTGCTCAGCTTCGACAGGTGCTTCATCCCATCGTCGGTGACGCCGGTGCGCTCCAGGCGCAGGCGCTGAAGGTTCGGCATCGATGCGAGCGCCGCGAGCCCCTCGTCGGTCACCTTCGTCCCCGCGATGTTCAGCACGGCGATGTTCAGCGCCAGCGGTTTGAGCTGAGTCAGTTCCGCATCGCCGAACGCTTTGGCGGGCGCGGCGTTGATCGCGAGCCAGGGCTGCTCGATCGCCACCGGCTCGATCACGATGCCGAGGCTCGTCGTGAGCTTGGCGATCTCGCCCGAGAGCGAGTCGAGCGGCGCGGGCTCGGTCGACACGACCGGCTGGCTCGTCGGGGCGACGCTGCTGCCTGCAAGGCTGCCGGGTGCGACCCCGCCGGGTGCAACCCCGAGCGCGGCGGCGATGAGGTTTGCGGTCTCGGCGGGCGGGGCGAGCTGCTGAACGGTCTTGTCCGCCGGCGCGCCGGCGTCCACCCACCACTTCAACAGCGCGATCTGCTCGATCGTCGGCTGCGGCTTGCCGTCGGGGGGCATGTGGTCGTCGTGATCCAGCGGGAGTGTGATGCGCTCGACGAGCGGACTCTCCTTCGACTTGCCCGCGACGACGATGTGGCCGGACTCGCCGCCCTTCATGATCGCCTCGAACGTGTCGAGGCGGAGCTCGCCCTTGGTCTTCTCGGCGCTGTGGCAGGCGACGCAGTACTTCGCGAGCACGGGCTGCACGACCGTCGTGAACACGACAGCGTTGTCGGCGCTGGCGGGTTGCGTCGTGGGGGACACGTTCGCTGCGGCGTTGACGACGACGAGCGGCCGCGTCGTCGGCTTCTCGCCGGCGAGCGTGCGGACCCATTTCGGCGCGTAGGCGATGACATAATCGCTGCCGTGCGTCATCGATCCGCCGAAGTGCGTGCTCGGGACGAGCAGGCCGAGCGTGACGAGGAGAAAGAGCGCGTAGAGCCAGCGGCTCTTGCTCCAGAACGCCACCGCCGTCGCGATGCACCCGACCGCCAGGCCGATGCCCATCCACTTGTGCCAGAAGAGCAGATCGGCGTTGTAGCCGCCCTCCTCCGCCAGCATCAGCCCGAACACGACCGCGGCGATGGAGGAGAGCACGAGCAGCGCAAGCACCACCGTCCGCGCCTCGGCGGCGCCTCGGAAGCGCTTGAACCAGCGCACGACCTCCAGCGCCGCCAGCACGACGAGGAACCCGATCGGCAGGTGGACGACCAGCGGATGCAGCCGGCCGAAGAACGTTACGAGGTTCGTGGGATCAGTTTCTGGCATCCACTTCCTAGTGAAAAACAGAGTGTGTCATGCTGAGGTACTCCGAAGCATCTAGCCGTGGATGAGCGGCCGTCGCGCTTGCGGCTAGATCCTTCGGAGTACCTCAGGATGACATCTTGAGGTCAATTTGTCACTCACACCAGCGCCGCCTTCACCACGTGCCCCGCGACGTCGGTCAGACGGTAGTAGCGGCCCTGGAACTTGTACGTCAGCCGCGTGTGGTCGACGCCCATCAAGTGGAGGATCGTCGCGTGCAGGTCGTGTACGTGGACGGGGTCCTTCGCCACGTTGTAGGAGAAGTCGTCGGTTTCGCCGATCGAGATCCCGCCCTTGATGCCGGCGCCGGCCATCCAGACGGTAAAGCAGCGCGGGTGGTGATCGCGGCCGTAGGTCGTGTCGGTCAGCGCGCCTTGCGAGTAAACGGTGCGCCCGAACTCGCCGCCCCAGATGATCAACGTGTCGTCGAGCAGACCGCGCTGGCGCAGGTCGGTGAGCAGGGCGGCCGTCGGCTGGTCCGTGTCGCGGCACTGCTTGCGGATCAGGTTCGGCAGGTCGTTGTGCTGGTCCCAGCCCTGATGGAAGAGCTGGACGAAGCGCACGTCGCGCTCCGCGAGACGGCGCGCGAGCAAACAGTTGGCCGCGTAGCTGCCGGGCTTGCGCACGTCCGGCCCGTACATGTCGAGAATTTCCTGCGGCTCGTTGGAGATGTCGGCCAGTTCCGGCACCGACGCCTGCATGCGGAAGGCCAGCTCGTACTGGCTGATGCGCGTGGCGATCTCGGGATCGCCGACGACGTCGTGGTTCAGCTTGTTCAGCTCGCCGACGGCGTCGAGCATGTCGCGCCGGCCGGCGCGGTCGACGCCGGGAGGATCGTTGAGGTAGCGCACGGGCTCGCCCGATCCCTGGAAGCGCACGCCCTGGTGCTGCGTCGGCAGGAAGCCGGCGCCCCAGTTGCGGTCACTGAGCGGCTGCGGTTGACCCTCGCCGCGCGAGATGAGCACGACGTACGCCGGCAGATCCTTGTTCTCGCTGCCCAGCCCGTAGCTGAACCACGAGCCGATCGCGGGGCGACCGGCGATCTGCGAGCCGGACTGGAAGAACGTGACGGCCGGGTCGTGGTTGATCGCTTCCGTGTGGAGCGATTTGATGACGCAGATGTCGTCGGCGACCTTCGCGGTGTGCGGGAGCAGCTCGCTGATCCACGTGCCGTTTTTCCCGTACCGGTCGAAGCGGAAGATCGAGTTGGCGACGGGGAAGTTCTTCTGGCCCGAGGTCATCCCGGTGAGGCGCTGGCCCATGCGGATGGAGTCGGGCAGGTCTTTACCGCGCTGCTCGTGAAGCCTGGGCTTGTAGTCGAACAGGTCGAGCTGCGACGGCGCGCCCGCCTGGAACAAATAGATGACGCGCTTTGCCTTGGCGGGGAAGTGCGGCAGGCCGCCGACGCCCAGCGCAGGCGCCGCGATGTCGTTCATCCCACCGAACGCGGACTGGCCCAGCAACGACCCCAGCGCCGCCATGCCGATCCCGGCGGCGGACTGCTTGAGGAACGTCCGGCGGTTCAGGGCGTCTTGCGCCTGGATGATGGGCAAGGATTTCTTGGTCATGGCAACCTCTTCCGATCACGACACGGCGAAACGGTTCGCTGTCTAGTCATCCTGAGGTACTCCGAAGGATCTAGCCAGAATCGACGAGGCCCTCACGTTCGTGGCCAGATGCTTCGGAGTACCTCAGCATGACAGGTCGCGAGCCCCTCCGTCGGTCTACGGCTTATTCACCACCTCGTCCAGATTCAGGATCACGCTCGCGGCCATCGTGTAGGCCGCGTGCTCCGGACCGTCGAGGCTCGGGTCGTGCGCCTTGGCGCCGACCGACAGCAGCTTCTTCGCCGCCTCGGGATCCTTGCGATAACGCTCGAGTTGCTCCGCCAGCGCTTCGGACAAGATCGTAACTTCCTTTTCCGTCGGCGGGCGACACACGGCCCGGCGGAAGCCGTAGGCGATCCGCGCCGGCGCGTCCGCGCCGCCGTCGCGCATCATGTGCGCCGCCAGCACGCGCGCCGCCTCGACGTACGTCGGGTCGTTCAACCCGTCCAGCGCCTGCAGCGGCGTGTTCGTGCGCGAGCGCTTCACGATGCAGTACTCGCGCGTCGTCATGTCGAACGCCATCATATTCGCCGGCCCGGCCGTGCGCTTGATGAACGTGTACAGGCTGCGGCGATACAGGCTGTCGCCGGAGTCGGTGACGTACTTCACGAGGTTGCCGAACAGGTTGCCGTCCCACAGGTTGTCCGGCTGGTACGGCTTGACGCTCGGCCCGCCGATCTTCCCCGACAGCATCCCGCTCACCGCCAGCGCCTGGTCGCGCACCTGCTCGGCCGACAGCCGGAAGCGCGGCCCGCGCGCCAGCAGCCGGTTCTCCGGATCGCGCTCGATCAGCTCCGGCGTGACGCGACCCGACTGGCGGTAGGTCGCGCTCATGACGATCATCTTCAAAAACGCCTTCTGGTCCCACTTGCTCGCGACCAACTCGGTCGCGAGCCAGTCGAGAAGCTCGGGATGGCTCGGCCATTCCGTCTGCACGCCGAAGTTCTCCGTCGTCTTGACGAGGCCGACGCCGAAGAACTTCTCCCACAGCCGGTTCGCCTGCACGCGCGCGGTGAGCGGATTCGCCGGATCGACGATCCACTTCGCCAGCGCCAGCCGGTTCTTCGGCGCGTCGGCCGGCAGCGGGGGGAGGATCGCGGGGGTCCCTGCTTCGACCTTCTCCCCGTGCAGGTCGTACTGCCCGCGCGTCAGCACGAACGTGTCGCGCGGCTTGGGCAGGTCCTCCATGATCATCGTCGTGTTGCGCACGTCGTTCTCGATGACCGCCGTCTCCGCCGCCGCCTTCGCCTTCTCGGCTTCGGCCGCGACGTACTCGCTCACCCCGCCGAGCAACAGCTTGGCGATCGTTGCCTTCTGCTCCGGCGTGCGCTTCTCGTCGGCGATGGGGAGGATCGTGTCGATGTCCGGGCCCGTCGCGATCGCGGCGACCTCCGACGGCGTCAGCGTGCGCTTGTAGAACCGCACGTCGTCGATCATGCCGTTCAGTGGCGCCGTGTTGTTCACGCGACGCCCGATGAGCAGCGGCGACTTGCACTTGATCGAGTCGCTCAGCTTGTCGACTTCCGGCACCACTTCCTGCAGTCGACCGTCGATGTAGACGCTCAACCCCGCGGCCTTGCTCGAGCCGTCGTACGTCACGAACACGTGGGTCCAGGTGTTCATCGGCAGCGCGTTCTTCGTCGCGACCTTGATCGCGTTCTGCGCGCCCCAGTTGCTGGCGATGTGCGGCGCGACCTTGCCCTGGCTGATCAGGATGTCGAACCCCTTGTGGCCCGGCTGCGCGTCCATCTTGCTCAGGACCGCGCCTTCGGGCCCGGCCAGGTTTACCCACGCGCCGAAGGAGAATGCATCGGTGCGCTCGAACTCCAGCGCCTGGTCGGCGTCGATCGACCACTTCACACCGTCGGTCTTGAACGCTTTGCCGAGCTTCCCGTCGACGAACGTGGGCTTCTCGCCGCCCTCGAAGTTCGCCTTGATGATGCCGCCGCCGGCGTCCGCGCCTTCGACTTTGTCGTCCAGCGCCCACCGCGCCGCCACATCCTTCGGCTCGACGACTTTGCTCCCCGACGCTTTGAACGCGACCTCCATCTCCGGGAGCTTGGCGTGCAGCTTCTTGATGGCCTCGTCCGCCGCGGCGATGCGACCGTTCAGCGCGGCCAACTGCTTCTTCGTGTCCTCGCCGAACACCTTCAGCAGCGGCGGGGCGTTCATGCCGCGGTCGAGGCCGACGCTGAAGAACTCGCCGCGCTCGTTCACACTGTTGAAGTACGCGCTGAAGGAATAGAACTCCTTCTGCGTGACGGGATCGTACTTGTGGTCGTGGCAACGCGCGCAGCCGAGCGTCAGGCCGAGGAACGTCGTGCCCGTCGTCTCGACGCGATCGATCACGCCCTCGACGCGCCACTCCTCGTCGATGATGCCGCCCTCGGAGTTCATCCGGTGGTTGCGGTTGAACCCCGTCGCGACCTTCTGCGACTCCGTCGCGTTGGGAAGCAAATCGCCCGCGAGCTGCTCGACAGCGAACTCATCGAACGGCATGTTGTCGTTGTACGCCTTGATGACCCAGTCGCGCCAGTGGTGCATGAAGCGCTCGGGATCGGATTGATACCCGTGCGAGTCGGCGTAGCGCGCCGCGTCGAGCCACGCGACCGCCATCTGCTCGCCGTAGTGCGGCGAGGCGAGCAAGCGGTCGACGACCTTCTCGTACGCGCTCTCGGATGTGTCGGCGAGAAACCCTTCGACTTCGCTCAGGGTCGGCGGCAGGCCGGTGAGGTCGAGCGACACGCGGCGGATCAACGCCGACTTGTCCGCCGCCGGCGACGGTTTCAGGCCTGTTTCTTCCAGCCGCGCCAGCACGAACCGATCGATCTCATTGCTCGGCCACGCCTGGTTCGTGTTGACCGGCACGTCCGGGCGCCTGGGCGCGACGAACGTCCAGTGCTCGGACCACGGCGCCCCCTCTTCGATCCACCGCCGGACGAGATCCTTCTCCTGCTGATTCAGCTTCAGGTGCGGCGCCGTGATCGGCGGCATCACCTCCTGGGGGTCCCTGCTGATGATGCGTTGGTAGCCGTAGCTCTCCGCGACGTTCCCGGGCACGAACGCGCGCTTGCCCGCGTGCTTCGGAAGGAGCTCGAACAGCCCATTCTGCAAGTCCAGCCGCAGCCCCGACTGCCGCTTGTTCCCGTCCGGCCCGTGACACGCGAAGCAGCGGTCCGACAGGATCGGTCGGATGTCGCGATTGAAGTTGATCTTGTTCCTGTAGGCAGGGACGCCCGCAAGAGCATGCGTTGCCCCTGCGGCGAACGAAAGCGCCAGCAGCGTGGCGCCGAGGATGCGATTCCGCGAAAGAAGTGGCGAGGGAATCTGCATACAAGTGGTTCTACGCGCCAGTCCCGCCATTGTTTACGCTGCGCCGCCGAGGTGGGGTTCCCAATTATCGACCCTGACATTATACCGCGCGTGGGGCAAAGAGGTGGAATGAGGCCGAACTTCGCGCGACAGTACATGCCAGCGAACCCTGCCCTTCCGGCGGGAGTTGCGGGTGATCGTAAGTCCTTATTCTTCGCGAGCACTCGTCCAGAATCGCCGCCAATTCATGGCCGCAGCGCGATTTGCAACGTCCTCACAGCCGCAAGGCCGCCGCACGGGGCGAGGGTGGGATGACCCGCCAGTCGTCCGGACCGGCGGACGCGGCTAATGCGCTCCCAGCCCCCGCCGCGGGGAAATCGTCCGCCGTCGATGTGAGGTGCAACCAGATCAGCGCGCCTTCGGTGTAGCACGAACTCCGCCCACTGACAAAACTGCGGAGTCGCGCGCCGGAGATCGCCGACGAAATGACCGATCCCCTGGGTCCGCCAGAGAGCGCGGATGGGTCGCTTCCCCGCGAGATCGTCACGTCTGGTGAATCGGCCACGTTTTTGCGCGTCCCGTCCGGCGTCGCGGAACAGAACGTGCTGGCGAATGCAATCCATCACGTGGGGTTGCGCGCATTCACCTGACGCTCGACGGCGCCGGCCGAGCGCCTCGCGCGGCGCACACCCCGGATCTGCGTTCGAACTCACGTCAATCGCCGGCTGCAGAGGTGCAATCATGGAAGCGTCCCGGTCACTGGCCGATCACTGGTGGGCGTTCGTGGTCCGCGGCATTGCCGCCATCCTGTTCGGGCTGCTCACGTTCATCATGCCGACGATGGCCCTGATGACGCTCGTCTTCGTGTTCGGGTTTTACGCCCTGACCGACGGCGTCCTCAGCATCGCCGCCGCCTTCCGTCGCACCGGGCCGGCGCAGACGCCCTGGTGGGCGCTGCTCATCAGCGGCCTGGTCAGCGTCCTCGCGGGGCTCCTGGCGTTCTTCATGCCGGGGAAGACCGCCGTCGTGCTCCTCTACCTCATCGCCGCCTGGGCGATCGTCATGGGGATCATCTCGATCATCGCGGCCATCACCCTGCGCAAGCTGATCAGCGGCGAATGGGTCCTGATCCTCAGCGGCCTGCTGTCGATCGCGTTCGGCGTGCTGATGTTGGCGCGACCCGGCCTGGGCGCCTTGGCCGTCGTCCTCTGGATCGGCGCGTACGCGGTGGTCTTCGGCGCCATGCTGATCGGGCTGGGCTTCGAGCTGCGGAAGTTCGCCCACGAGCATCCCGCGCACCCGCGTGACGACTTCCCGGCCGCGATGGCGCACTAAATAGCCGGTCACGATTCTCGAACCTCGCCACGTTGTCATCCTGAGTTACAACCGTCGGATGCGGGAGATCCTTCGGAGTGCCTCAGAGCGTGTGAATTTTTCAGTGGCATGGGCGTCTCAAACTCTGAGAGCGTGTGAACCCGTGCCACGTAGAAAGCTACCGATGGTGATCATGCCCCTTCGCCGCGCTCGCGGCGGTGGGGGCGGGCGCGGGCGCGGTGTCGGGGTGAGCTTTCAGATAGCCGTCGATGTCCTTCGTCACCACCAGCTTGCCCCACATCACCTGCCAGTGATCCGGGTACGTGCAGACGTACTCGTAGTCGCCCTCGGTTGTCGGGGCGGTCAGTTTGAGCGTCTCCTTCTGGCCGTTCTCGAGGAGCTTGGTGGCGGCGAGGACGTCGTCGCTCTGCGGGACGTAGGCGCGGCCCTTGTCGTCGAGCTGATCGGGTTTCAGGAGCATGGCGGCCTTGCCGATGCGCTCGCGGGACTTGGGTTTCACCACCGCGAGGTTGTGCGGCATGAAGTCGGTGTTCTCGAAGAGGATCTCGAACGGCTTGCCGGCCTCGACGACGAGCCGTGTCGTGTCGTAACGCATCTGCTCGCGCACCGTGCCGATGACGAAGAACGGCACGCGCAGCTCGCGCAGGCTCGCGAGGGCGGCGGAGGACTTGTCGGGCGGGAGCAGGGTGACGAAGTTCTCGGCGAACTGCACCGTCGAGAGGTAGTCGGGGGTCGTGCGCTGATCGGCGGGAACGAGCGTCGCCCAGGCGATCAACGCATCGGCGATGGGCGCGCTCTTCGACGCATCCCAGCTCGCGCGCGGCAGCGCACGGATGCCCGCGGCGGCGACGGGGACGTGCTGCCCGCGCTCGATCAGGACCGACAGGGCGGCGAACGTCGTCGCGGGATCCTTGGCGATGCTCGCGGCGGCGCGGATGGCGGCGCGGCGGACGTCGCCGTTCTCGTCGCCCACGTCGATCCGCAGGCTCGCCGAGGCGATCGCGTTGTCCTCGCGCGCGAAGACCGTGCGGCGAGCATCATCCAGCACCGTCACCGTGAACCCTTCGAGTTTCGCGGCCCGTCGACCGGTCCGGTTCCAGACGACGACCGATTCGATCGGCTGCTCGCTGCCCAGGTCCACTTCGAGCCACGCGACGTCGTCGCCCGTGCCGGGATGATTGCGCGTGGCGGAGAGGGTGTCACCCTTGCCGTCGATCGCCCGCTCGGGTTCGCGCGACATGCTGGATTGGGTGGCCGTCGCGGTGCGCGCGACGTTCTTCCCATCGCTGATCACTTCGATCTCCGCGACGGAAAGGCTCCCGTGACGCGCCAGGGCGATGCGCACGTAGCGGCCGGAGACGGGCTTGGCGACCTTCGCGATGCCGGCGACGTCGGACGGCAGGCTCGGCGCGAGCAGGGGCATGACCTTGGGTTGCGCCTTGGCGCGCGTGCCGGGGTCGTAGATCAGCGGGACGGCGCCGAGGATGTCGATCAGCTTCGACGAGGACGATGAGCCTTCCGCCCATACGTGATCGAACGACTCATCCGCCGTCGCCAGCGTCGCCCAACCGTACTGGCGGACGAGCGCGGGGCGCGGGCCGGTCGTCAGCGCGGTGAGGCGTTTCTTCAGCGGCTGGAGGTCGGATGGCAGTTGCTGCGGGAGCAATCGCGCGACGGTGGCCTGCGCCTCGGGCTCGGCTGCGCCGTCGAGGACGTCGAGGAGGACGAGCGGGCGGGAAACCTTGCGCTGTTCGGAGAGATCATTGAGCGCGCGGTTGCGCTCGATGTCGGTGATGTTCGGACGCGTGAGCAGCGCTTCGAGCACCGGCTGGATGCGCGGAAACTTCAGCAGCTCCGGTGTGTCGAGCGTGCGGACGAGGTACGCCATGCCGGCCGGGTTGTTCGGCGCGACGGGCTTGCCGTCGGCGATCGACTGGCGCCAGTGGGGTTTCAGTTGGCGGATCGTCTCGGCGAGGACGTAGTCGAGGTAATAGTCGGTCGGGTGCTTCAGCGCCGACAGCGCGACGTCGGCGGCCTCGGTCGTGCGGAAGAAGCTGGCGGTGCGGACGGCCTCGAGGCGCACGCGCGGGTTCTCATCGATCGCGCCGGCGGCGAGGAGCTGCATCACGTTCGGCACGCGATCGCGCCAGTAGCAGAGCACGCGCGTCGCCTGGGCGCGGGCGCGGGGCTCGGGTGACTTGAGCATCCGCGCGAGCAGTTCCGTGTCGACCACGTTGTGCCACTGATGAAGCCACAACGCCTCGGTCATGTGGTGTTCATACTTCGGATCGTTCTTATCGAGGTTCGTCGCCCATTGCTTCACGGCGGCGATGACTTCCTTGCTGTCGTGTTTGTCGAGCTCGATCTTCGCCAGTTCGCGCGTCTGGTTCTCCGGCTCTTTCAGCAGTTCGAGCAGGGCGGCGATCGGTTGGCCCTCGATCTTCGGCGGCTGCGCGAGCGGGCGGCCTTCGAAGGTGATGCGGTACAACCGGCCGTGCGTGTGGTTGCGGTTGGGGTCGCGGAGGTGGTGCTGCATGTGCCCGATGATCGGGTTGTGCCAGTCGGCAAAGTAGAGCGCGCCGTCGGGGCCGCAGTTGACGGCGGTGGGACGGAAGTTGGGATCTTCCGATGAGATCAGGTCGTCGGTCTTCTCCCCGCGCAGGCCGGAGCCGTCTTCGATGACCTTCACGCGGTAGATGCCCTGGAAGCCGATGACGTTGAGGTTCAGCAGGTTGCCTTGAAACTCATCGGGGAAGTGGCGGCTGCTGATCATGCCCGTGCCGGGCGACGGGCGCGACGGGCGCTCCCAGAATTGTCGCGCATCCCGGTGCTTGTTGGGGTAATCGAGCCGGCCGGAGATGAGCGGGCCGAAGTAGGTGTGGTTGCCGGTGGCGTCGGTGACGATGTCGTTGCCCCAGTAGTCGAAGAGCCGGCCATGGGGATTGGCGAAGCCGTACGGGATGTATGTTTCGAACGCGCCCGTGCGCGGCTCGAAGCGGTAGATGGCGGCGTCGTTGTTGCGGACGACGCCCAGCGGCGTCTCGACCTGCGTGCGGTGGAAGACGCCATCGGAGAGGTACGTCGCGCCGCCGGGCTCGTAGCACATCGAGTTGGTCGTGTGATGCGAGTCGGCGGAGTCCATCCCCATGAGGATGCGCTCGGTCGTGTCGCCCTTGCCATCGCCGTCGGTGTCGCGGACGAACCACAGGTCCGGCGCCTGCATGAGCAGCAGTCCATCCTTGTAGAACTGCAATCCGGTGGGGCAGTTCAGGTCATCGAGGAACGTCGTGCACTTGTCGGCGCGGCCGTCGCGATCGGTGTCTTCGAAGATGAGGATCTTGTCGCCGATCTTCGACGTCGGCGTGCGCTCAGGATAGTTGCGCCACGCCGACACCCACAGCCGACCCTTCGTGTCCCACAGCATCTGCACGGGGTTGACCAGGTCGGGGAACTGCTCCTCGCTGGCGAAGAGGTTCACCTTCATGCCGGCGTGAACCTTCATCTTCTTGATCGCGTCCTCGCCACCGAGGAAGACGTGGGATCCGTCGGGATTCGCGCCCGGCTTGTTGGTGGGGACGTCGGTGGTGGGGGGGAGGTTGGAGTCGTCGACGACGTACGATTCGCCGCGCGCGGTCGCCCAGACGAGCTTGTCGCGATTGGCGGTGAGGACGTCGCGCTGGGTCATCTCCTCCTGCATGACGTCGTAGTTGCGGATCTTCTCCTCGCCCCCCGCGCCTGCCCGGCCGGATGGGAACGAGAGCTGCGAGCGCCCGCCGTAGACGTTGTAGCCGTCCATGGTGCGGTAGCGATGGTGCCACTGCTTGTTCTTCTCGTTGACGGCGGCACGGAGTTTCTCGAGATCGCCCGCGGGAGCGGACTCGCCGAAGAGGGACTTGAAGAGGATCAAGGCCACGACCCGGTCGCCCTCCTCCGTCAGGTAGCGGCCGTTGACGGTGAGCGGCCTGGCGGCGGCCAGGTACTGCGCTGCGGAGGGACCGAACAGGTCCACGAACGCGACGCCGTTCGCCTTCGCAACCTCCGCCATCGCGGTCGTGTACAGCGCGATGTTCGCGTTCATCGCCGTCGGGTCCGGGTAGTTCGGATCGCGATGCCGCTCCGCCGCCGTGGGCGAGAACAGCACGATGCGCGGCGCGATTCTGCCGTTGTACTTCTGCGCCAGCGTGTCTTTCAGGAACTTGTCCAACTCCTTCTTGAACTGCCCCAGCCCCGCTTCGCCCTTGAACGATTCGTTGAAGCCGAAGAAGGCGAAGATCACATCGGACTTCGTCTTCGTCAGCCATTCATCCGGCGTGCCAAAGTCCTGCGAGCGGTGCCGCGTCGTGATCTCATCGCCCGCGACGGCAAGATTGCGGAAGGTCAGGTTGTGCTTCGGAAACTTCGCGTGGATCAGCGTCTCCAGGTGCCCATGATGCTGCATCCGATCGCCAAGAGCGTTGCCGATGATCGAGACGTGATCGGATTCGTTGAGTTGGAGCAGCGCCCCGGGCCCCCCGAGCGCCCCGCCGGCGGGCTTCGTCGCAGGCGCTTTCGCCAGCGCGTGATCGGAGGGCTTCACACCCTTCACGTATCCCTTGAACCCGTACATCGTCGGCCTGTACTCGCCCACGTACGACACGTCGGCCTTCTCCGGCACGTCCAGCCCCAACCCCCAGTACACGCCGTTGACGACGAGGCGGCGCAAGCCTTCGCTTTGCAGGTCGGTTGCCGCCCCCATCGTCGTCGTGAGGATCTTGTTCTCCTTGCCGGCCTCGTTCTTGTGTACGCGCGTCCACGCAACCGGCATGGCGGGATCGTTGACGCCTTGCTCCTGCTTGTCGGTCGCGCGCGGCTTCCTGTAGTCGGCGGGCGCATCGTCCTCGTTCATCCCTTTGAGCACCTGCCCGCGGAGGAGGATCTTCGCATCGGCGGGGGGGTAGGCTTCGTAGACGTCGGAGTTGCCGAAGACGTCCGAGACGCCGCGGAGGATTGCGTCGTCCTTCGCGATGGGTTCGGTGACGCCGCGGGTCGCTTCGATTTTGTGCTTGCCCCAGTGACTGACCCACTGCTCGCCGAGGACGCGCTTGCCGAAGTCGTTGAACTTCTGGAAGGAGCCTTCCTTGTTGCGGAACGCGTGCGTGCTCGTGCGCAGCGCGACGATCGGCACGCCGCGGCTGTACGCATCCGCGAAATGCTTCATCGTCTCATCCGGCCAGGCGCGGAAGCGCAGCGCCATGACGATCGCATCCGCCGAGCCCAGCGCCTCCGCCCCGGCCAGGGACTTCTGATTGTCCGGGTTGATCGTGCCGTCCGGATCCACCGGGAACAGCACGGTGCACTTGAACCCGTGCCGCCGGCTGAGGATCTTCGCCAGCATCGGCAGCGCTTCCTCGCTGCGGTACTCTTCATCGCCGGCGAGGAAGACGACGTGCTTGCCTTTGCCCGCGCCGTCGCTGGCGGGTTCGTAGACGACGGCTTCGCCCCCGCGCGTGATCGCGGCGACAAGCAGGAGCACGGACAACGCGAACGAAGTGTGAAATCGATTGCAAATGGCGAAACTCCTGGTCTGGGGCAGGATGCATTCTACCGGCGCGCCGCCCCGATGAAACATTCGGGGCCCGGGCCGGTATACAGACGTACTGAAAACGAACGCCGCTGTTGCTCCGGGCATCCTTTGTATGAAGCTTCGACTTCCCCTGATTTGCGCGCTGCTGATCGTCTCGACTGGCGCCCTGAGTTCTGCGGACGACACCGCCCGCCCGTTCGAGCTGCGCGACGGGGATCGCGTGGCGCTGGTTGGCGGGACGTTCATCGAGCGCGAGCAGAACTACAGCTATCTCGAAACGTTGCTCCTCACGCGCTGGCCCGATCGGAAGATCACCTTCCGCAACCTCGGCTGGAGCGGCGACACCGTCCTCGGCCACGCGCGCGGGTATTTCGACGGCGCGGAGCAAGGCTTCGCGCGGCTGAATGCGATCGTCCACGAGCTGAAACCGACCGTCATCTTCCTCGGCTACGGCATGGGGGAGAGTTTTGACGGCGAAGCGGGGTTGCCGGCGTTTCGCGCGGGGCTGGAGCGCATGCTCGACATGCTCAAGGACCTGGACGCGCGCACGGTTCTGATCGGCCCGATCAGGCACGAGACCCTCGGCCCGCCCCCCCTGTCTCCGCTGCCCGATCCGGCGGAGCACAACCGATTGCTTCGACTCTACGCCGACGCGATGAAAGACGTCGCCAACCAGCGCGGGCATCGGTTTGTCGATCTGTACGAACTGCTCCAGCCGGAAGGGGGACATCGCCTGACGGACAACGGCATCCACCTGACGGCGTACGGCTACCACCGCGCCGCCGCGGTCATCGCGGGGGCGCCTTGCACGCCGTTGTCGCCGGTGCAGGAGAAGATCCGCCAGTTGTCGATCCAGAAGAACATCCAGTACTTCAACCAGTGGCGTCCGGCGAACGAGCCGTACATCTTCGGCTTCCGCAAGCACGAGCAGAGCCGCAACCGCCTGGAGATGCCGCGCTTCACGCCGCCGATCGAGAAGTTGGAGGAGGAGATCAGGAAGCTCTGTCAACTCATCGACGTGACGTCCGACTTGACACCGGCAGCCAAGCCTTGAACGCGTATTTTCCGTGGCTTGGGCGTCTCGCCCGAGCTCTTTGCTGCGAAGAAAACGCAAAGATCGCCAAGGATGCAAAGGACGCGAAGGGCAAGATTTCAGAGACATTTCTTCAGCGTCTTTCCTTTGCGCCCTTGGCGATCTTTGCGGTCTTTGCGATGAACCCGGTCGCAGAAGCTCGGGCGAGACGCCCAAGCCACTGTTGTTCCAGAGGACCGATCGTTTCATGAACTTCAAGCTACTCGCCATCGCTATCGCCCTCTGCTCGCTGCCGCGCGGTTTCGTCCGCGCGGCGGACGGCCCCGACCCCGAGCTCGAACGCCGCTCGTTCAAGGTCGCCGACGGATTTGAGGTCAACCTCTGGGCGGCCGATCCGATGATCGCCAAGCCGATCCAGATGAACTGGGATGCGCAAGGGCGGTTGTGGATCGCGTCGTCGTCGCAGTATCCGATGATCAAGCCCGGCGAAGCGCCGGCGGACAAGGTGATCATCCTTGAAGACACCGACAACAACGGCTCGGCTGACAAGTCCACCGTCTTCGCCGACGGGCTCCTCATCCCCACGGGCGTCGCGCCCGGCGACGGCGGAGAGTTCGGCGGGGCGTACGTCGCCAACTCCAGCGAACTCCTTCATCTCAAAGACACCGACGGCGACGGCAAAGCGGATCAACGCCGCGTCGTCCTCTCCGGCTTCGGAACGGAGGACACGCACCACCTCATCCACACGTTCCGTTGGGGGCTCGACGGCCGGCTGTACCTGAACCAGTCGATCTACATCCACAGCCACGTCGAGACGCCGCACGGCGTGAAGCGATTGATGGGCGGCGGGGTCTGGCGCTTCCGACCGGAGAGCGTGGAGTTCGACGTCTTCGCGCGCGGCATGGTCAACGGCTGGGGCCACGCCTTCGACGACTGGGGCCAATCCTTCGGCACCGACGGCGCGGGCGGCGACGGCATCTATTACGTCTTCCCCGGCTCGGTCTTTCAGGCGGCCGTGGGCTTTGAGCGCGTGCTCAACGGCATGAACCCGGGCAGCCCGAAATACTGCGGCCTGGAGATTGTCAGCGGCCGACATTTGCCCGACGACTGGCAGGGCAGCGCGATCACCAACGACTTCCGCGCCAACCGCGTCGTGCGCTATCAACTGATCGATGAGAACGGTTCGACGGCGCTCACCGCAGGCGGTTCGACGGCGCTCGCCGCAGGCAGCACGTACGTGTCGAAGCAGATGCCGGACGTCATCACGAGCACCGACGTCGCCTTCCGCCCCATCGATGTGAAGATGGGCCCGGACGGCGCGATCTACATCGCCGACTGGTACAACCCGATCATCAACCACGGCGAAGTCGACTTCCGCGACCCGCGCCGCGACAAGACGCGCGGGCGCATCTGGCGCATCACCGCGAAGGGGAGGCCGCTCGTGGAGCGGCCGAAGCTCGTCGGCGCGCCGGTCGCGAGTGTGCTGGAGCAACTGAAGAGTCCCGAGGGGTGGACGCGCCACCAGGCGAAGTTGGTGATTCGCTCCCTTTTTCGTGGCTTGGGCGTCTC
>JBAUGM010000589.1:0-9277 GCA_049679725.1 Tepidisphaeraceae bacterium | reverse complement strand
GATCTCGCCACCGAGCGCGCGACGCCCGAGTACGCGCGGAAGCAGGCCGCCGCCGCGGAGCGACGTGAGCGCGAGCAGGGGGAGTACGTGCGCGAGTTTCGCGGCACCGTGCTGGGCTTTCTCGCGTTCCACCCGCGCTACGCGCACCTGGCCGGCCAGCTCGCCGACGCCGTTACGACTCACGCGACGCCGGTCGGCAGCGGCACGGTGGCGCGGACGGAGCGGATCCTCGTCGAGCAACGCGCCGAGGCCGCCGTCATCGCGTGGATGCGGCACCAGACGACGGCGTACGACCGCATGTCGATCGCGCGGGTGAAAGGGAAGCGCCGCGAGGTGAGGCGCATGCTGGCGCAGCAGTCGAAAGCGCTGCTCGAATGCTACCGCGCCGGCCGCGACATCAGTCCTGCGGGCTGCCCACTTCAGCGGGCGCTCGCGAAGGGGATCGCAGCGTCGGCGTGAATGTCGGCGCAAATCTCGACCGTGGTCACGACCTGCACGTCATCCTGAAGGGAGTCTTACGACCCGAAGGATCTCGGGCTCACGAATCGCTCTCGAAGATCGAGACCCTCAGGTCGCCTAGGCTCCCATCGGGATGACGTAGGTCGCGTACGAACCGTAAGACGCACGCGCGCACGAAAAACCCCGGCCTGAAGGCCGGGGCTTCTTCGATCACGTTTCACGGTTCACGTTTCACGTTTCACGTGCTCACATCTTCACGACCTTCACCAGCTCCTTCACGTGGTCGACGGAGCTCTGGAACATCTTGCCTTCCTCGTCGTCGAGCTCGATCTCGAAGATCTTCTCGACGCCGTTCGTGCCCAGGAGACAGGGGACGCCGACGAAGTAGCCGCCGATGCCGTATTCCTTCTCGCAGTAGGCGGCGCAGGGGAGGATGCGCTTCTTGTCCTTGATGATCGACTCGGCCATCTGCACGGTGGCGGCGGCGGGGGCGTAGTAGGCGCTGCCGGTCTTGAGCAGCTGCACGATCTCGGCGCCGCCGTTGCGGGCGCGCTTGATGATCTCGTCGAGCCGATCCGGCTTTACGAGTTGCGTGATGGGGATGCCGCCGGCGAACGTGTAGCGCTTGAGCGGGACCATATCGTCGCCGTGGCCGCCCAGGAGCAACGCCTGCACGTCTTCGACGCTGCAGCCGACCTCGGCGGCGAGGAAGCTGCGGTAGCGGGCGGTGTCGAGCACGCCGGCCTGGCCGATGACGCGCTTCGTCGGGAAGCCGCTGGCCTTCCACGCGACGTAGACCATCGCGTCGAGCGGGTTGCTCACGACGATCATCACCGCTTCCGGCGAGTGCTTCGCGACGTTCTCCGCGACCTGCTTGACGATGCCGGTGTTGATGCTGATCAGGTCGTCGCGGCTCATGCCCGGCTTGCGGGCGACGCCGGCGGTGACGATGACGACGTCGCTGTTGGCCGTCGGCTCGTAGGTCGTCGCGCCGATGATCTTCGCGTCGAACCCTTCGACGGGGGATGCCTCGTACAGATCGAGCGCCTTGCCCTGGGGCATGCCTTCGACCTGCGGGATGTCGACGAGGACGATGTCGCCGAGCTCTTTGGCCGCGGCCCAGTGGGCGCAGGTTGCGCCGACGTTGCCGGCGCCGATGATGCTGATCTTTGCACGTCGCATTGCGGGGTCCTTTCAAGTTGCGCGGAGCGGTGTTCCTGTCGTTTTGGAGGGGCGATTATCGGCAAGGCCCGGGGAGATTCAATTGTGGGCGGCCGTTGCATTCCCCCGGCCGGAATCGGACGATAGAGGAGCAAGGAGGCACACGCCATGCTGACGCTGCTCATCGCCATCGTCGCTTGTGGAAACGAGAACCTGAGCGTGCCGCTGGTCCCCGTGGTGGATGGCCGGCCGGTCATCGTTCACCTGGTGGGCCGCGAGCACGTCGTCAGCATCACCGCCAGCCCGGACGGCCCGCGGTACTCGGCGAAGACGAAGGACGGCGTGGAAGTCGCGACCGGCCTGACGCTGCAAGAGCTTCGCGAGCAGTACCCCGAGGTCTACCGCAAGCTCCATCCCGCCATCAGCGCCGACGCGAGCGCGCGGGTGGATTAAGGTGCTCGCCTACCCAGGTCATGACGCCCCTGAAGCGCGCCTCAGCCAGCATGAAGTCGCAATTGCGGAATGAGCGCGACAGCGTGCTGGAAGTCGCGATCCTTCGTCCAAATTTGCGCACCTACCCGAAGTGCCAGCGCGATCAGTGCCGCGTCCTGGAACGACACCTGCACTCCACTGCTGCGCAATCGAAAGAGAACATGCCCGACCTCTTGCCAAAGATCATCTGGCAACGGCAGTTGGAGAAAGCCGTCCAGCGCGACGCTCAGATCGTCGAAGTCCTTTTGGTGTCTCGCTCCGTGCAGGATCTCCGCGCGAGTAACTCCGCAAAGATGCGGATCAGCGGCAAGAACGAATGCCCGGAATTCGGCGGTCGGCTTTCGTAGGTACGGAATGAGGATGCTTGAGTCTACAAGGATCAAAGCTTGCTCTTCTCACGCAGCGCGCGAATCGCGTCCTCGTCCAAATCGATCCTTCCCGCGAGGTCGAAGAATTTCGACAGGTCGCTCGTTCGCTGGGCGGGCAGTTTTTCAGTCACGATTATTTCGACATCCCGCCCAATCAGAGCCTTCAGTTCAGGTAGATGGAGTGTGTCTGAGTCCAGATGCCGCTCAATCTTGATTGCAGTCATGGTGTCACCTGCTCCGATCATACCATCGGTCAGCCTCCGAGATACGCCTTCTTCACATCCGGATCCTCCAGCAGCTTTGACGCCTTGTCCGACTTGATCACGCGGCCGGTCTGCAGCACGTACGCGCGGTGGGCGATGCTCAGGGCCATGTGGGCGTTCTGTTCGACGAGGAAGACGGTTGTCCCCGCACCGTTGATCTCGCGGATGATCTGGAAAATCTTGCGGACGATGAGCGGGGCGAGGCCGAGGGACGGTTCGTCGAGGAGCAGGAGCCTGGGCCGCGCCATCAGCGCGCGGCCGATGGCGAGCATCTGCTGCTCGCCGCCGGAGAGCGTGCCCGCCTTCTGCTCGCGGCGCTCGGAGAGGACGGGGAAGAGCGAGTAGCAGCGATCGAGGTCGGCGCGGATGTTGTCCTTCGACTTCTCCTGATACGCGCCCAGCAGCAGGTTCTCGCGGACGGTGAGGTTGGCGAAGACCTGGCGGCCCTCGGGGACGTGCGAGACGCCATGGTGAACGATCTCGTGCGGTGCGCGGCCTTGGATCTCGCCGGCGCCGTCGAGGGTTACCGCGCCGCGCTGCGGCTTCACGAGCCCACTGATGGCGCGGAGAAGCGTGGTCTTGCCCGCGCCGTTCGAGCCAATGAGCGTGACGATCTCGCCGCGGTCGATCTCGACGGAGACGTCCTGGAGGGCGCTGATCACGCCGTAGCAGACTTCGAGGTTGGAAACCGTCAGGAGCATGGAGAAGAGAGGTTAACCACCAAGACACAAAGAACACCAAGCGGTTCCTTTCAGATCCAAATTGAACTCGCTATGTATGCAGAGGGATGTCGAGCTGAAAGCAACCGCTTGGTGCTCTTCGTGTCTTGGTGATTCCAATCTCCTCATACCGGCTCCCCCAAATACGCCTCGATCACCTTCGGATCACACTGCACCTCCGCTGCCGTGCCGCGGGCGATGGTTTCGCCGTGGTCGAGGACGGTGATGCGTTCGCAGATCGACATGACGAGCTTCATGTCGTGTTCGATGAGCCAGATGCCGACGCCGAAGCGGTCGCGGACGAGGCGGATGAGCTTCATCAGCTCGATCTTCTCGCGCGGGTTCATGCCGGCGGCGGGCTCGTCGAGGAGGAGGATCTTCGGGCGCGTCGCCAGCGCGCGGGCGATCTCCAGGCGGCGCTGGTCGCCGTAGGGGAGGTTGCGGGCGAGCGTTTCGTGCCGGTCGGCGAGGTCGAAGGTTTCGAGCAACTCCAGGGCGGCTCGGTCGTGCGCGGCATCGTCGCGGGTGTGTTTGGGGGAGCGGAGGATCGTGCCGAGGAAGCCGTGGGCGATGGACTGGTTGAAGCCGACGAGCACGTTGTCGAGGACGGACAGTCCGCCGAAAAGGCGGACGTTCTGGAACGTGCGGGCGATGCCGATGCGGTTGATGGCGAACGGTTTTCGCCCGGCGATCGGCTTGCCGTCCATGCGGATCGCGCCGGCCGAGGGGCGGTAGACGCCGGTGACGACGTTCATCGCCGTCGTCTTGCCGGCGCCGTTGGGGCCGATCAGGCCGACGAGCTGGCCGGGGTCGAGGGCGAAGTCGAAGGCGCTCAGCGCCGTGAGCCCGCCGAAGCGGAGGGAGACGTTGTTCAGTTCGAGCAAAGCCATCAAACGGTTCTTAACCACAGATGAACACGGATGAACACGGATAAACACTGAACTGCTTTTGATCTGTGTTCATCCGTGTTCATCTGTGGTTCCTTGCCCATTCACGTCGCCGCGCCGCGCGACGTCGGGACCAACTTGCGTCGCGTCCACCAGATCTCGCGGCTGCCCAGGATTCCCGCGGGGCGGAGGAGCATCATGCCGATCAACAGCAGCGAGTAGATGATCATCCGCAGGTCTTCGCCGGTCCAATCCTTCACCGCGCGCAAGCCCTCGGGCAGGCACGTGAGCAGGATGGCGGCGAGGATCCCGCCCGTGATGCTCCCGGAGCCGCCGAGGACGACCATGACGACGATCTCGATCGAGCGCATGAAGCGGTACGAATCGGGATCGATGCTGCCCGTCGTCGTCGCGGAGAGCCCGCCCGCCACGCCCGCGAAGAACGCGCCGATCATGAACGCGGCCACCTTGTAAAACGTCGTGTTCACACCCATCGCGGCGGCGGCGATCTCGTCTTCGCGGATCGCCAAAAACGCCTTCCCGCGCGCGGAGTAGACGAGCCGCCATACGCTCACGACGCAGACGACGACGGCGGCGTACGTCCAGAAGAAGCTGTTGAACTGCGGGATGCCGTGCAGCCCGCTGGCGCCACGGATTTCGATGGGGCCGACGGCTTCGGTGTTGATGATGATGGTGTTGATGATTTCGCCGAAGCCGAGCGTGGCGATGGCGAGGTAGTCGCCGCGCAGGCGGAGGACGGGGACGCCGATGAGCAGCCCGGCCAGCGCCGCAAGCACCCCGCCGGCGATCAGCATGCCGACGAAGGCGGGGTAATACGCCGGATCCGTGGCGTGCCCGCGCGCGACGTGGCGCAGCACGGCCCCGCTCGTGTATGCGCCGATCGCCATGAACGCGGCGTGCCCGAGCGAGAACTGACCCGTAATCCCGTTGATCAGGTTCAGACTCGTCGCCAGCACGATGTTGATGCCGATCTGGATGAGGATCAGCAGGAAGTACGGATCGAGTTGCTCCTGGAACAACTTGTCGAGCGGATAGAACGCGGCGATGAGAACCAGGAGCGCAACGTTGATGACCCACGCCGGGAGGCGCAGGAGGTGGGGCTGGTGGATGCCGTCGTCGAGCAGGGGCATGGTCGAGTCGCCTACCGAATCCTTGCAACACGTTGAGCGACACTCTCCCTCTCTCCGGTACCCCGGGGAGAGGGCGGGGGAGAGGGGCGAGCGACTCGGCGCACCGAGCATCGGCCGATCCGAAGACTGACGTGGAACTGCGAATCGAACGGTGCTCGATGACTCGCGCCGCGCGCCCCTCTCCCCTGCCCTCTCCCCCGAGTACGTGGGAGAGGGAGTGGCGTTCCGGGCTGATTCGTAACCGCGTTCATTACTCTTAGACTTTCTCCACGCTGCGCCGTCCGAACAACCCCGTCGGGCGCAGCAGCAAGATCAGGATGAGGATCACGAACGCCACGGCGTCGGCCCAGGCGCTGGAGAAGTAGGCTTTCACGAGCGTTTCGGTCATCCCGATGAGCAGCCCGCCGACGAGGGCGCCGGGGATGCTGCCGATGCCGCCGAGGACGGCGGCGACGAACGCCTTCAGGCCGAACACGACGCCCATCAGCGGGTGGACGTTGTAGCGGATCCCGTCGAGCACGCCCGCCACCGCCGCCAGCGCGCTGCCGAACATGAACGTGAACGAAATGATCCGGTTCGTGTTCACGCCCATGAGCGCCGCCGTATCGAAGCGGAACGAGACGGCTCGCAGCGCGAGCCCCGTCTTCGTCCGCAGGATGACGTACGTCAGCACGGCCATCAACGCCAGCGACAGGCCGAGGCTCAGGACGTCGAACCGCGTGAGCGTGATGCCGCCGGCTTCGATGATGTTGCCTTCGAGCGCGCCGCGGATCGCGCTGGGGTAGGCCCGCGGCGTTGGGCCGAACACGCTGCGGAGTTGCGCGACGTTCTGAAGGAGCAGCGACACGCCGATGGCCGTGATCAACGCGACGAGGCGCGGGCGGTTACGCAGCGGGCGGTAGGCGAAGAATTCGATCGTGAAGCCGAGGGCGGTGCAGATGAGGATCGAGCCGAGAAAGACGAGCGGCACGGAGAGCCAGAGCGTCGGCAGCGTCGGCACGAGCCAGTTGGCGAGGTAATAGCCGCTGATCGCGCCGACCATGTACACCTCGCCGTGGGCGAAGTTGATCAGGCGGAGGACGCCGTAGACCATCGTGTATCCCAGCGCGATCAGGGCGTAGGTTGCGCCGACCGAGAGGCCGATGATCAGTTGCTGGGGGAGTTGGTCCATCTCTCTTGCCCCCTCTCCCTGTACTCGGGGAGAGGGTCGGGGTGAGGGTGATTTCGGGCGTCGAGAGTCGTCAGCAACTCGAAATCACCCTCATCCTAACCTTCTCCCGGAGTACCGGGAGAAGGGACCAGAAGGGCTACTTCGCAGCGCTCGTCGTCGGCGCCGCGCCTTCCGGGGCGATCGATTCGACGAGTTTCGTCGCGCCGTCCTGGTACTGGATGATGACGATGGGCTTCAGCGCGTTGCGGTTGGCGTCGATGGTGATCGAGCCGGTGGCGCCGGGGAAGTTCTTCGTCGCCGCTAGCGCGTCGCGGATGGCCGCGGGCTCGGCTTTCCCCGCGCGCTTGATGGCGTCGGCGAGCACGAGGCCGGCGTCGTAGCCGAGGATGGCCATCGCGTCGGGCACCTCGTTGTGCCGCTCCTTGTACGTCTTGATGAAGTCCTGCACTTCCTTGCGCGGGTCGTCGGCGGAGTAGTGGTTCGTCTGGAAGCAGCCGTTGATGACCGGGCCGAGTTTCAATGTTTCGGGACTGTCCCAACCGTCGCCGCCGAAGAATGGAACGTTCAGCCCGACCTCGCGCGCCTGGCGGATGATGAGCCCCGCATCCGTGTAATAGCCGGGCAGGAACACCGCATCGGGCGAGAGCCCCTTGATCTTCGTGAGCTGCGCCTTGAAGTCGCGGTCGCCCTCGCGGTAGCTCTCATCGGCGACGATCTGGTTGGCGGGGTAAACGTCCTTGAATCCCTTCGCCAGCCCCTTGCTGTAGTCGTTGGCGACGTCGGTGAGGACGGCCACCCGCTTCCACCCGCGGTTGAGCGCGAACTTGCCGTTGACGGCGCCCTGGAAGTCGTCCGTGAAGCAGATGCGGAAGATGTAGTCGCCCGTTTTCGTGACTTCCGGGTTCGTGCTGGCCGGCGAGAGCATCGGGATCTTCGCGTTCTGGCAGACCGTTCCGCCCGCGAGGCTGCGCTTGGACGCGACCTCCCCGACGACGGCGACGACCTTGTCGCGGTTGATCAGCTTCTGCACCGCGTTGACCGCTTCATCGGCCTTGGCCTGGTCGTCTTCGGTGATGACGCGGATCTTCTTCCCGAGCACCCCGCCCTGCGCGTTGATCTGATCGATGGCGATGATCAGGCCGTTGTGGGAGCTTTGGCCGAAGGTGGCGGTGGGGCCGGTCATCGAGGCGTATTCGCCGACGAGGATCTCGGTGGCGTTGGCGTCGGGTCCGTTGGCGTCGTCTTTCTTGCAGCCGGGGAGGAGGGAGACGAAGAGCCCTGCCATGAGGAGCAGGGCGGGGGGGTAACAGTGTGGTCGATGCATAGGCGTCTCCGGGCGTGTCGATTCGGTCGCGAAAGTCCGGACGAAATTTAGTCGGAGTGCGCGCGCGTCGCAAGCGAAGCACCGGACAAAGCGATTCATCCGAGCCCGTGCTGCCACGTCATCCTGAGGCGAGTTTTACGAGCCGAAGGATCTCGGGCGCGAGAACACTTTTCGACCCCGAGATCCCTCAGGTCGCCTTGGCTCCCATCGGGATGACGTGGCGAGCGCACCGTGCGTGCACAGGCGCGCGTGCGTGCCACACAGACGCGCAGGCACGTTGCGCGATCACCTTATTGCTTCGACGGTCGCTTCGCCCCACCGACGTTCGTCTGAATGGCGTACAGCGACGTCCGCGCGGTGATGAACAGCGTCCGCCCGTCCGCGCCGCCGAAGCAGAGGTTGGCGGGGGATTCGGGGACGGGGATCCGGCCGATGAGCTTTCCGTCGGGCGCAAAGACCTGCACGCCGTCGCCGGCGCTGGACCAGACGTTGCCGCGCTCGTCGCAGCGGATGCCGTCGGGGACGCCGCTGTCGATGGCGGCGAACACCTTGCCGTTGGCGAGCGTGTTGTCAGGCTGGACGTCGAACACGCGGATATGTCGCGGCTTGCCGGAGTCGGCGATGTAGAGCTTCTTTTCGTCGGGGGAGAAGCACAGGCCGTTGGGCTGGTCGAAGTCCGACACGACGGGCTTGATCTGCCTGGTCTTGGGGTCGAAGCAGAAGACGTGGTTGGCGGACTGTTCCTTCGGCTGCTTGCCGAGGCCATAGGTTGGGTCGGTGAACCAGACCGAGCCGTCGGACTTGATGACGGGATCGTTGGGTGAGTTGAGCTTCTTGCCGTCATGCGCGTCCACCAGCGTTGTGCGCGACTTGTCGTCCGAGACGACGCTCACGCGCCGGCCCGCGTGCTCGCAGGAGATGAGTCGGCCCTCACGGTCGCGCGTGTTGCCGTTCGTTTGCATGGAGTCGGTCACCCACGTCATAACACCGTCGGCCCTCGTCCACTTCTTCAGTTCGCTCGCGGGAATGTCGCTGAAGACGAGGTAGCCCTCGGCCGTGTCGGACCAGACGGGCCCTTCGATGAACTTCATTCCCGTGCCGAGTTTCTCGAGTTTCGCGTCGGCGGGGACGAGATCGTGGAAGGCGTCGTTCCCTTCGCCCGCAAAGGTGATGGTGACCGTCATCAGGAATCCGCAGAGGAAAGTGGTTGTGTTCATTTTTTCGTGGCACGGGTTTTCAACCCGTGCGCTGCCGAGCATAACGAATGCACGGGTTGAAAACC
>JBAUGM010000588.1:0-8185 GCA_049679725.1 Tepidisphaeraceae bacterium | reverse complement strand
TTCGCCCGCATTTCGGATGCGCAGCAAAGGGCGAACACAAGGTTCGCCCCTACAGAAGAGCGGACATGCGATTGCCCTGACGGGTCGGACCGTCGCGGGTCGATGTAGTACATCTGGCGGCAGGAAGCGAGTACCATGGCCGCGGGATTTCCCAGGAGTGATCATGAAACAGGCAGGAGATCGGAAGTTGCTGCGCGCGCTGTTCACCGCCGCCGTCGTCGGCGTGGGCGGGGTGGTGTTGGCGCAGGCGGTTGAAGAGGTATGGGTCAGCCGGCCCGAGTTGCAGATTCGCCAGAGCAAGGGTCCGGTGGGCGTCGTCGCGACAGCCAGGAAGGGCGACAAGCTCACCGTGCTGGCGCGCGAGGACAACTGGCTCAAGGTGAAGTTCGGCGAGAAGGAAGGCTACGTCATGGCCACGTCGATCTCCGCCAGGCAGATCAAGGGCGGGCAGGGCGTGGGCGACGTGCTCGCCGGTGGATCGCAGTCCGATGCGGCGCAGTCCGGCGCGGCAGCCAAGGGTCTGAGCGAAGAGGCCGAAGGGTACGCCAGGGCGAAGAACATGGATCCGACGATCGTCGATCAGATGATCGCGCGGAACAGCGCCGACACGAACGAGCAGTGGCTCGCGTTCGCCAAGGAAGGCAACGTCGGCCCCGAGCGCAAGAAGTGAGGAGTTGAGATGAAACATCAGATGAAACAACGCCGGCGGATCGCTGTGGCCGGCACGACGATGGCGGCGGCGGCGGTGATGCTTGCGCTGGCGCCGCTGAACATGGGCGGCTGCTCGGCGGGGTCGGTCGGCGACGCCGTCGGCAGCGCCGTCGGCGGCACGACGGGGCAGCTCATCGGTGCAGGCGGCAAGGCGGTCGAGGCCGCGGCGATGAACGAGACGCAGGAAGAGGCGATGGGCCAGTCCGTCGCCGTCGCGATCACCAATCGCTACGGCCTGGACGCTGACGAGTCGCTGAACCGTTACGTCACGCTCGTCGGCATGACCGTCGCCTCCGGCTCCCCGCGCGCCGATGCGACGTTCAACTTCGGCGTGCTCAACACCGACCAGGTTAACGCCTACGCCGGTCCCAACGGCTACATCATGATCACGCGCGGCGCGCTCAAGCAGATGCAGGATGAATCGGAGCTGGCCGGCGTGCTGGCGCACGAGATCGCGCACGTCGTCGACAGGCACGGCCTGAACAAGATGAAGCAGGCCGGCTTCACACAGGCCGCCATGCAGGCGGCGAAGACCAACGGCGACGTCGCGCAATGGGCGCACGCGACGGACAACATCGTGCAGGGCATCGTGGACGGACAGTACAACCAGGATCAGGAAAGCCGCGCCGACCTGCTGGCCGTCGACTACCTCGTCGCGTCGGGCTATGACCCCAACGGGTATCACGCTTTCCTCCGTCGGACCGCGTCGGCGCAGGCATCGAACTCGAGCCTGATGAGCAGCCATCCGAACATGGGCAACCGAGCGGCCCGCGTCGCCACGAAGATCCAGCAGAAGGGCGCCACGGGCGGCGCGAAGCTTCCCGAACGGTTCAAGAAGAACGTGCCGGGCGCGAAGCCGGCGGCGTGACTCGAATTTCCCAGACTCGAGACTTGCGAAAGGGCGACGTACGCGCGTCGCCCTTTCCCTTGCGCGGACGCTATGACGCCATCGCAGCTGTGCCAGGCTTGGCAGGCTTGGAGGTGGTCGTCGCGTTCGCCTTGCTCTCCAAACCCCTCACCGGCCACTCCCGGCCGAACGTCGGGAAGACGTACCACAGCACGATCCCCGCGGCGATCAGGAGCAGGCTGATCACCATGCTGAAGCTCAACCCCCATCCGCCGACGTGCATCACCGGGGGTTCCACACGCAGCATCTCCAGCAGGAAGCGCGTGATCCCCTTGAGGATGAACATCAGCGCGAACACGCGGCCCGGCACGTGCGGGATCGTGTAGAACGCGACGAGCGCCGCGGCGATCAGCAGGGCGTTGAACGTGCTGTAGAGCTGGGCGGGGTGAACCGCGAGCGAGCGCGACGTCGCGACTTGCGCCTTCAACTCGGGGCTGCGCGCCGCGAGCTTCGGATCGAGCAGTGAGCGGTTGCCGTCGTCGTCGACCGTGACGAGGTCGGGCGGCGCGTCGATCTCGCCGGCGTGCCACTGGTCGACGTACGCGTTGGAGTGGTACGGGAACGTCACCGCCCACGGCACGTGGCACTCCGCGCCGTAGCAGCAGCCGTTGAGGAAGCACCCGATCCGGCCGAACGCGAGGCCCACCATCACGCACGGCGCGATGATGTCCATGCCGATGCGGAGGGGAACTTTTTTGTAGACGCCGTAGAGGATGCACATCGGCGTGGCGAAGAGGAGCCCGCCGTAGAAGGTCAATCCGCCGCTGCGGATGTTGGCCATGTGCTTGAGGTTCTCCCACGCGCTGGGGCTGGCGGTGAACTCGGACCAGTTCTCGAACACGTGCGACAGCCGCGACCCGATGACGCCGGTGAGGATGGCGATGAGCCCGGCGTTGACGAACGTCTCGGGGTCGAGGCCGCTGCGGCGCGCGAGGAACTTGGCCAACTCCATGGCGAGGAGGAAGCCGATCACCATCATCAGGCCGTAGCCGTAGACGGGCATGTCGAAGATGGGGATGCGGAAGAGTTCTTGGAGCATGTAGACAACCTCAACTGCGATGGCGCGTTCGCAACGTCATCCTGAGGTACTCCGAAGGATCTCGGGCTTGCGAACCGCGCATGACTGCATCCCGAGATCCTTCGGAGTACCTCAGGATGACGATTCTAGGTAGTTATGTCGTCGTCGCCGGTTCGATCACCACGTTATCGATCAACCGCGTCGCCCCGACCCGCGCCGCGATCGCCAGCACCGTTTTCCCCGTCACCGTTTCCACGTTCTTCAACGTCGCCGGGTCGACGGCGGCTACGTAGTCGATCGACACGGGCACCCGTCCGAGCGTGCCGACGTCGAGCAGGACGTTCTGCATCGTCGCGAGCAACCGATTCGTCTGCTTCACGCCGTTCTTCACCTCGCCCGCGGCCAGCATGAGCGCCCGGCTGATCGCCAGCGCCCGGCTGCGCTCGTCCGGCGAGAGGTACTGGTTGCGGCTGCTCATCGCCAGCCCGTCGCGCTCGCGGAGCGTTGGGCAGGCGATCATTTCAATGGGAAAATTCAGCGATTCGACCATCGCCGCCAGCACGCGGAACTGCTGAAAGTCCTTCTGCCCGAAGCACGCGACGTTTGGCTGGGCGATGTTGAAGAGCTTCGCCACGACCTGGCACACGCCCTTGAAATGCCCCGGCCGATGCTTGCCTTCGAGCACGGTCGTGAGCGCCGGCAGATCGACGACGACGTCCGCGTCCCCGGGCTTGTAGATCTCCTCCGTACCCGGATTGAACACCAGGTCCACGCCCGCGGCCTGGCACTTCTCCAGATCGGCGACGATCGGGCGCGGGTACTTGTTGAAGTCCTCGCGCGGCCCGAACTGGGTCGGGTTCACGAAGATGCTGACGACGACGGACTGGGCCAGCTCTTTGGCGCGGGCGATGAGCGAGAGGTGCCCGACGTGCAGCGCGCCCATCGTGGGGACCAACGCGACGCGGCCGGGCAGCTTCGCCCGCTCGGCGCGACATTCGGCGATCGTGTGGACGACGTTCATGCGAATCGCAGAAGGTAAGGGAAGGGGCGGGGTCTGGCTAGGCGAAGCACGTTGTTCGGAACTGCACGGAGCTGCACGGTGGAAAACCCGTGCCGCGGGAGGGTCGGATGTCGGCAAGTTGCGCTGTGCGGGTAGAGTATCCGCCCATCGGGAGGATCGAATGATGGGAATGGGAATGAACCGAAGGCAGTTCCTCGCGGCCGGGAGCGCGGCGGCGATGTTGCGCATCGTGCCCGGCGCGGTCGCGCAGCAGTGGCAGCCGAGCCAGCGTTACCCGGACCCGGCGGTGAGGGTGATCGACCCGAGCTTCGGCAAGTACAAGCTGGGGCTGGCGAAGATCGAGCGCATCGCCGAGGGGTGCCGCTGGAGCGAGGGGCCGGTGTGGTTCGGCGATGGGCGCTACCTGCTGTGGAGCGACATCCCGAACAACCGGATCATGAAGTGGGACGAAGAGACCGGCGCGGTCACGGTGTTCCGCAAGCCGTCGAACAACTCCAACGGCAACACGCGCGATCGGCAGGGCCGGCTGATCACCTGCGAGCACGATGCGCGGCGCGTCACGCGCACGGAGTACGATGGCAGCATCACGGTGATCGCCGAGAAGTTCGACGGCAAGCCGCTGAACTCGCCGAACGACGTGGTGGTGAAGTCGGACGGCTCGATCTGGTTCACGGATCCGCCGTTCGGGATCCTCGGGTTTTACGAGGGTCACGTCGCCAAGCCACAGTTGCCGACGAACGTGTATCGCGTCGATCCGACCGACGGCAAGGTGACGGCGGTCATCACGGACATCAATCGCCCCAACGGGCTGACGTTCTCGCCGGACGAGAAGATCTTGTACGTCGTGGAAGGGGGCGCGTCGCCGCGGATGATCAACGCGTACGACGTGGTGGACGACGGGACGAAGCTCACGAACAAGCGCGCCGCGATCACCGCGGACGACAAGGGTTCTGCCGACGGCTTGCGCTGCGACGTCGACGGCAACCTCTGGTGCGGCTGGGGAACCGGCGAAGGGCTCGACGGCGTGTCGATCTTCAACCCCGACGGGAAGCTCATCGGCCGCATCGATCTGCCCGAGCGCTGCGCCAACCTTTGCTTCGGCGGCCGCTACCGCAACCGGCTGTTCATGGTCGCCAGCACCTCGGTGTTCTCGCTGTACACGAACGCGCAGGGCGTGCCCTACGCGTGACAGTGGCATGGGCGTCTCGCCCATGTTCCTCAATGACCGCACGGGCGAGACGCCCATGCCACTACGTCACGCCTTCTTCTCGTACTCCTTCAGGAACCCCTCGAACAGCCGCATGTGGTTCTCCTCGTCGGCGAGGATCGTCGTCACCATGTCGGCCGTCACCGGGTCGGCGCCGGTGCAGCTGTTGATGATCTTCACGTAATGGTCGATCGCGCCCTGCTCGGCCTTGATGACGCCCTTGATGACGGCGACGACGTCGGTGTTCTCCTCAGGCGGCTGAAGGAAGCTCTGCTCCGCCTTGAACGCCTCGCTCCCCGGCACCTTGCCGTACAGCGTCTTGACGCGCTGGGCGAACTGCTGGGCGTGCCCGAGTTCCTCCGTGACGTCGGCGGCGAGGGATTTCTTGATCTCCTCGGCGCGCACGCCGTCGAGGTTGACCGAGTGGGCGATGTAGCTCATGACCGTCTCGATCTCCATCCAGTAGGCCTTGGTGAGGAGGTCGACGATTTCCTTGCGTTTCTTCTCATCGCGAATGATGGGCATGGGGGTCTCCGTTAGTTGCTAGTTGTCAGTTGCTAGTTGCTAGTGAATGATAGGGCCGCGCACCCGCAGCATTCTGGACTACGGGCGCCTTTACTGGCAACCAGCAACTAGCAACTAGCAACTCTTATGCAATACCGACGACTCGGCGACGCGGGCGTGAAACTTTCGGAGATCGGCCTCGGCGGGTGGCTCACCTTCGGCAACGCGATCGAGCAGCGGCAGGCGCAGGACGTCATGAACGCCGCCTTCGAGCGCGGCATCAATTTCCTCGACACCGCCAACGGCTACGCGCGCGGCCGGTGCGAGGAGTCATGGGGCGAACTGCTGAAGGATCGCCCGCGCAGCAGCTACGTGCTGGCGACGAAGGTCTTCTTCCCCATGGGCGACGGCCCGAACGATCGCGGCCTCTCGCGCAAGCACATCGTGGAGCAGTGCCACGCGAGCCTGCGCCGGTTGCAGACCGACTACATCGACCTCTACCAGTGTCACCGTCACGACGAGCAGACGCCGCTGGAAGAGACGATCCGCGCGATGGACGATCTCATTCATCAGGGCAAGGTGCTGTACTGGGGCTTTTCCGAGTGGCCCGTCGAGCAGGTGGAGCAATGCCTGCAAATCTGCGGCGATCGTTATTACAAGCCCAAGTCCAGCCAGCCGCGCTACAGCGCGATCGAGCGCGACTGGGAGCGAACGCTCTTTCCGCTGTGCCACCGCGCGGGGATCGGACAGGTGGTGTTCTCCCCGCTGGCGCAGGGCGTGCTGACGGGAAAGTACAAACCCGGCCAACCGCTCCCCGCCGGCAGTCGCGCCAGCGACGATCGGCAGAACCAGTTCATCAAGCGGTTCACCAACGATGCGAACCTGCTCGAAAAGGTCCAGCGGCTGCACGCCGTCGCCGCCGAGCAGCGCTGCACGATGTCGCAGCTCGCCCTGGCGTGGATCCTGCGCCGAGCGGAGATCACCAGCTGCATCATCGGCGCCACACGTCCCGAGCAGATCGCCGAGAACACGGCGGCGAGCGGGATCAAGCTGGACGAGGCGACGGTGCGGCGGATCGAAGAGGTGCTGGCGTAGGGCGACCATGTTCGACCACTTCTTGCTACGCCCGATATTCGATGTCGCAAAGGGACGCCTCGCGCGCCTGCTGATGTCGCCCATTATTGGCGGAGCGGCGTTTCTTCTGTTCGTTCTCAAGAGCGACTCGCCACCGCCGGGTGAGACGTGGCACTGGGTGGCGATGGGCGCGGGGCTGGGTCTGCTGGGCGGGATCATCCTGACGATGGCGGACGCGAGTCGCACGGCCTCGCCCGAACGACAACAGGCCAAGGAACAGCTTGCGGAAATGCTGATGCAGGAGGGGCATGCCGTTGACCGATTTGAGGCGGCCGATCAGGCGGACGCCGTGCTCGAGGAGGAGGACGAACGGCGCGTTGGCAGAGTCGGATTGATCTTCGGAGTCGTGGTCCTACTCGCCGCGATGATTATGGTGGGGGTCGCGCTCCTCCTCGGCTGGCATCGTTGAACATCGCTAGCCAGAAGAACCGGGACACCAGAAAAACCGGGACAGCTCGGACAGCTCTGGATTCTTTTGCTGAAAGAATTCAGAGCTGTCCCAGAGCTGTCCCGGTTTTATGGATTGTCTGGCGTGCTTGGCGGCTCTCCATTTTACCAACCGTGCGCGAATGTCGTGAGAATCGCGCAAAAGGAGTTACGGCAATCTTGCCGATATCGAGAATTTTTTCGCAGCGTTTTCTGGGCATTCTCGCGCGATTCGAAGAGCGCTTTGCGCGATCGTCACGATAAACGCGCACGAGTCGGGGGAGGTGGGATGTGCACGCCGCGTGAGCGCGGGGCACGTCCCGAAGGAGGAACGGGCGTGGGGAAAAAAAAAGTTGCCGAACGAACCCAATTCTGTGCCAATCCTCGGCCGGATCGGGGGTTGCGCGACGCGGACCCTAAGAAAGCAGGATCCGCTTTCTGTGCCCTGGTCGGCCGCCAGACCGGGTACGTCCAAAAAACCGGGACAGATCTGAATTCTTTCAGCAAAAGAATCCAGATCTGTCCCGGTTTTTCGCTCCGGTTTCTCGCTGCCGATCACGCGCTGCCGATCACGCTCGGGCGGGACGCTCCAGAATCGAAAGCTCGCCGCAGGCGGCCTCGAGAAAGCTCACCGCAGGCGGCTTCGGAGCTCGCCGATCGTCACATGGAGCGTCGGGTGAGTCACGTCGGCGGCGAGCTGGGCGAGGGGGATGAGGACGAAGTCGCGCTCGTGCAGGAGCGGGTGGGGGAGCGTCAAGTCGTAGCTGTGGATGACGCGGTCGTCGTATAGCAGCAGGTCGAGGTCGATCGTGCGTGGGGCCCACTTCTGGCGACGCTCTCGGCCGAGGCTGCGCTCGACTTCGAGCAAGCGCGCGAGCAGGGCGTGGGGGTCGAGCGTGGTGGACAGCTCGGCGGCGCCGTTGAGGAAGGGCGGGGAACCCGCCGGGCCGCCGACGGCGGGGGTTTCGATCAGGGTTGAGACGCGGACGACGTCGATCTCCTCCGTGCGCGACAGACCGTCCAGCGCGGCGCGGATCGTGGCCTCACGATCGCCCAGGTTGGCGCCGATCGCGATGAAGGCGCGGTGGACTGCGGATGACGAGGATGATGATGGCGTGAATGACATTCGCGCTATGTTGCTGCGTCCCCGTCATCCGAGAGCGTATCTGAAAAGGTCGTGGCGGGTCGTGGCTTGGGCGTCTCGCCCGAGCTTTGCGGCGGAGCCGCTCCGCGGGAATGCTCGGGCGAGACGCCCAA
>JBAUGM010000587.1:0-3179 GCA_049679725.1 Tepidisphaeraceae bacterium | reverse complement strand
ATCAGCAAGGCCGCGGCGCACGCCGCCGTCAGGCGTCGGGTACGGCGGCTGGTCGGTGTCTTCGAGGTCATCGCTGCTCCTTCGGGGGCCGGTTCGTGATCGCGAGCCGCTTAGAGTAACGAGACTTGTTCTCAAAGAGTCGCGCGAGTCGGCCGCCTCGAACGCCTCGAACGGCGGCATGGGGACGTAGGGTGCACGGCCGGTGACCCGCTTCACGATCGAGTTCTACGAGGACGAGCACGGCGACAGCCCTGTGCTGCGCTGGTTGCGCGAGGACCTGACGCCCACCCAACGCCGTGCGATCGGAGTGGCAATGGCCGAGATCCTCCAAGCGGAAGGCGTCGGCGTCTGCCGTACCGGCTACGGCAAGCAACTCGGCGACGGCCTCTTCGAATTCCGCCTGCGCCATGACGCCGCCGAAATCCTGCGAAGCGTCAGCAAACCGTTCCGGCCGGAGGCGAGCGGCGAACGCATCCTCCTGAGAGTCTTCTGCCACGCCTACGGCGACAGGATCGTGCTCCTGCTCGGCGGCTACGACAAGGGCGCCGACCCAAGCCCGAAACGCCAGCAGCGCGAGATCGCCGACGCGCGGAAGCGCCTGAAGAACTTTCGCCGCCAGATGCGATGAGTCGAGCCCTTGCCATCGTATGGGTTATAAGCCATACTGACGGACATGACGCGGACCACCTTCGACGACTTCATCACCGAGATCGAAGCCGAAGCCAGAGCCGAAGGCCCCGAGGCCGTCGCCGAACTGGAAGCCTTCCGCCTCCACTTCTCCCTCGCCCGTCAGCTCGCCACCGAGCGCCGCGCACAACACATCACGCAGAAGCAGCTCGCCGAGCGCTCAGGCATCGACCAGGCCGAGATCAGCCGCATCGAACGCGGACAAGCGAACCCCACGACAGCAACCCTCGGCGCCCTCACCGGCGCCCTCGGACTCAACGTCCGCCTGGTCCGCGGCGGCAAGGCGGCGTAGCCGGCTCAGCCCAGCGCTGCCAGCCCGTTCAAGAACGTCTTGATGTCGTCAGGAATGGCCGCCGGGTTCGATCTCGCCGGCGGTTGTTCTCTAGCGTCAGCCGGCATGCGAGCAAGGATATGCCGCGTGTATCAGCTCACGCACCACCCCAGACCAGATTCCAGATGAAAGCCCATCGCTCACAGGGCTATGCGAAGGGGTTTTCCGTTTGCAGGAGCGAACGGATGCTCTCGGCTGGATGCCGGCTAAGCGATCCGGGAGACGAACGTATTCTCAAGTGCTCAAGCGCCTCTCTGAGACTGGCCTCTACGACCACGACAAATTCCTCGGAAGCCGTGATCGTGAGGATGCTCACCTCCCGGAAGACATCATCGTTTCGGTGGCACACCATCGTCGCCGCGACCACGCCTGCGGCCACCGTCTTGTATTCGACCTTGTGCATGCAACGACTAAGAGGCCCGAGGACCCGCACCGCGTACGCCGCTTCCGCTGTAACTCCACCCTTGAGCTTGCTAACGAGTCTGCTGCGAACCTCGTTCCGATCGCGCGCCTGAAACCCATCGAAAACACGAACCAGCGTGAAGCGGTGACGACCATCAACGACTTCGTCTCTAACGATCCGGCCCGCTCTGAGATCCCCCTTCAAAGCATGCACCGCGTTCGAACGGTGGCGTGCGGGAAGGCTTCGGAACACCTGAAGGTTGAGCAGATCGAGGGCGACATCGAACGTGCCGTCATCGGCGAGCAGTGACGCGCAGACTCTCGTCGCTCTCCTCACCGCAGGCGCGTCGTCCTCAAGATCATCCAGCGCGTGCAAGTAGACAGAAGCCAGGCGCTCAGCGCGCGGACCATCGGCCGCGTCAACTGCGTCCTGATAGGCCGCCACAAGCGCCAACACAAGGTCCGGAAGATGCGCGGTCGGAAGAGCGCCAACGAGATCAGCGACCGCTTCGCGATCTCCGCTGAACCGTCTCTGCGATGCCTCTCTGACGATTCTCTCGACCGTCGTCGGCTGTACCGCTGACACGGCGTGCCGGGCACAAAGACTGATGATCGCCAGGTACTCGAAGCAACGTCCCGGATCGTCGCCGCCTGGCGGTCCCGCGCTGTCATGCGCGATCGAGTTCCGCACGTACGACGCGACCCCTCGAAGCATGCTCACGATCCCCCGATGCATGCTCTGGTCAGTTTCCGTGGCGAAATCGGTCAGGAGCAGTCTCGGGTCGCTCTCGCCGATCAGGTTGATGAGTCTGACGCCGTCCGCACTGGAGTCGAGCTTGTCGCGCAGCACGTCGCGGAGCGCGTACCAAGCCGCCACCACCGCCTCGCCATACGCCTGCCGCTCCCACGGCCCGTCAGCGGCAACCGCCACCAACGGGTGAAGGTCGGCCATAGCCATCGCCCCGTGCGACCGCAACGGGATCTCAGCGTCTCTAGACATGTCAGGCGGCGCGCTCCACGAACCGAAATGATGCCGAGAACCCCGGCGGGCATCCCCAGCATCAAAGTCGTATGGCTGCTTCAGCGACCGCGACAGCGACCGGTTTCGGGCGTCAGACGCACTATTCGCAAGGTCTGCCTTCTGACGCAACAGCCCCGCCGCGAACGCCAGCCACACCAGCGCCACAGACGCGCTCCTGATCCTGTTCGAGGCGTTGCCGCCTGACGAGCGGCGGATCGCATTCGAGCGGATCGCGACCGCGACCGCGCAGCACGGCCGCAAACCCGGTCTGTAGCTAGGCACGTCGCACAAGCAGAAGAACATCAGTGCTTCCACCACGCTTCCACAAGCCAAGAGGGAAGGGTAGGGAACGTAGCCAGAAACGCAAAGAGCCCCGCCGAAGCGGGCCTCCACGTCAGTCGGGGCGCCGGGATTTGAACCCGGGACCTCTTGCTCCCAAAGCAAGCGCGCTACCAGGCTGCGCTACGCCCCGCTGAGGGCGAGTATACGGTCCGGTCCCCGACCCCTCTACCGTCTCTATACGGCATGGGGATCACGCATCGGTACACCACGACGACGCGCTGGCGCGGCTCCACCGGGGCAGGCTACGACGCCTACGACCGCGCGCACGAGGCTGGCGCCCCGCCTGCCGACGCGACGACCATGCTCTCCTCCGACCCCGCGTTCGGCGGCGATCCGCGGTTGCTGAACCCCGAGCAGCTGCTGGTCCTCGCCGCCAGCTCCTGCCAGCTGCTGAGC
>JBAUGM010000586.1:0-2514 GCA_049679725.1 Tepidisphaeraceae bacterium | reverse complement strand
GAGCAGCACGAGCGCGACGACGGTGAGCAAATCCTCGACCACCAGCCAGCCTACGGCGATATGCCCGGTGCGGGTGTGCAGATCGCGGTTGTCGGTGAGGACGCGGATGAGCACGACCGTGCTGGCGACCGCCATCGCCATGCCGAGCACCAGGCCGTCCTTGGGCGTCCACCCGAACGCGATGGCGACGGCGACGCCCAGCAGCGTGGCGACGAGGCTCTGCCCGACCGCGCCGGGGACGGCAACGCTGCGCACGGCGAGCAGGTCGCCCAGATGAAAGTGCAGCCCCACGCCGAACATCAGCAGGATGACGCCGAGTTCCGCCAGTTGCGGCGCCAGCGATGGGTCGCCGACGAACCCGGGCGTGAACGGGCCGATCACCACGCCCGCCAGCAGGTACCCGACGATGGGCGACAAGCGCAGCGACTGCGTGACGAGCCCCAGCACCCACGCGGCGGTGAAGGCGGCGGCGATGAGCGTGATGAGTGGGATGGCGTGCATTGACTCTTTGACTCTTCGCGGCAAGGCTCCTGACGCGCGGGACAGTCGATGCGACGGTGCGATCGATGAAGTCCTTTAAGGGGATCGCGCGATGTCGTCAACGGAGGCACAATGTGGAATCTTCACATCGCGCGCCTTTAAGTACGACTACGCGGACGACACGGGTTGGTCCGCGAAGCCGCAAGCGGCGAAATCGTGGTGGGGACAGGGGTTGTCGACCTTTTCGACCGGTTTGATCCGCCGGGGCTCGACGTTTCGCCTTGACCAATTTTTGCGCTATGTCGATAATCCCCCTGTGGCGAAATTCCGCATCGACAGCATCGGGGAGCTTGCGCGGCAGATGGCGTTCACGCCGCAGGAAACCCGCGCTGCGCAAGTGGCGGCCGCGGAGGACCTGCTCCACGACATCGATCCGGCCAGGGCGTATCCCCCCGACTTCATCGTCTTCAAGATCACCGGCTACCACCCGAAGGACGTTGCCGCCGAGCTGCTGACGGGCATGGCGCTGCAGCACGACCTGGGCCTGTTGATCGAGCGCGTCAGCGACACGCTCGACGTGAAGACGACGGCGCTGGCCGAGCCCGTGCTGAGCATCGACGACGTGACGGAGAAGTTCACCGTCACGAGCAAGACGGTGCAGCGCTGGCGGCGCAAGGGTTTGCCCGCGCGGCGGTTCCTCTTCCCCGACGGCAAGCGGCGGGTCGGGTTCCTGCTCTCGAGCGTCGATCGCTTCTTCAGCGTCCGCCGAGATCAGGTCGAGCGCGGGACGAACTTCTCGCAGGTCGACGATGCCGAGCGCGACGAGATCCTCCGCCGCGCGCGGCGGCTGGCGGTGTACTGCAACTGCTGTGTTCACGAGATCACGCGCCGCATCGGGCGGCGGATGAACCGCTCGCCGCTCACCGTTCTGCACACGATCAAAAAGCACGACGCCGAGAACCCGACGGCCGCGATCTTCGTGCGCGCCGCCGATCCGGTGGGGGACGAGGAGCGCGGGCGGATCGTCCGCGCGTTCCGGCGCGGGGTGGCGATCAAGCACCTGGCCAAGCGCACCTGCCGGCCGCGCTCGGCGATCTACCGCGTCGTGCTCGAAGAGCGCGTCGTGAAGCTGAACAAGCGGAAGGTCAAGTTCTTCGACGACCCGCTCTATCACGCGTCGAACGCCGCCGACGCGATCGAGGCGATCGCGTCGCAGGAGGAGCTCGCGGCCCCGCGCGGCGCCGATGAGAACCGCGTCCCGCGCGACCTGCCGCCGTACCTCGCGGAGCTTTACCGCACGCCGCTGCTCGCGCCCAGCCGCGAGCGCGCGCTGTTCCTGAAGTTCAACTTTCACAAGATGCAGTTCGCCCAGGCACGACGAAGGCTCGACCCGCAATTCGCGCGGACGCGCGACCTGAACGTCATGGAAGGGCACTGGCGCCGGGCGGTGGCGACGAAGAACGACATCGTCCGCGCGAACCTGCGCCTCGTGGTCAGCATCGCCCGCAAGCACCTGCGGGCGGGGCTGGCGCTCATGGAACTCGTCAGCGAGGGCAACCTGACGCTGATGCGCGCCGTCGAGGGGTTCGACGTCCATCGCGGGCACCGGTTCAGCACGTACGCGACGTTGGCGCTGATGAAGGGTTTCGCGCGGAGCGTCCCGCAGATGTTGTCGAACCGCGCCGCCGGGCTGGCGGAGGACGATGACGCGCTCTCGCGCATCCCCGACGTGCGTCACGCCACCGCCAACGCCCGCTTCATCGCGCGGGAAGAGGTGGGGCAGATGCTCTCGCGTCTGGAAGACCGCGAGCGCGACGTGCTTCTGGCCCACTACGGCCTGGACGAATCCGAGCCCGCCACGTACGAGCAGGTCGGGCGGCGGCTGGGCATTTCCAAGGAACGCGTCCGCCAGATCGAGCAGACGGCGCTGGCGAAGCTGCGGGCGGGGTCGGACGCGGCGCTGTAATGATTCCAGGACCACTCGCGCCCGTGAAGCGCCGCCGCTTGCGGCGGGTTCTTCCCGACGGCGCGCAG
>JBAUGM010000585.1:0-7770 GCA_049679725.1 Tepidisphaeraceae bacterium | reverse complement strand
GAGCATGCGCGCGGAAAGCGTCGGCGTGAGCGTGAACGACACCAGCAGGCTGACCATCACCGCCACCGCCGCCGTGATGCCGAACTGGTAGAGGAACCGCCCCGAGATGCTGCTCATGAACGAGACGGGGATGAAGATGACGACGAGGCTGAGCGTTGTGGCGAGCACCGCCAGCGCGATCTCGGCCGTCCCATGACGGGCGGCCTCCAGCGGCGTCATCCCCTTCTCCTCGACGAAGCGGAAGATGTTCTCCAGCACCACGATCGCGTCGTCGATCACGATGCCGACCATCAGCACCAGCGCGAGCATCGTCACACTGTTGAGCGTGAAATCGAGCGCCCACATCACGGCGAACGTCGAGATCACCGACGTCGGGATCGCGATGGCGGCGATGAACGTCGCGCGCCAGTTGCGCATGAACGCGAGCACCACCAGTGACGCGAGGATCGAGCCGAGCACGAGGTGGACGTTGATCTCGTGCAGGGCGGCGCGGATGTAGATCGATTGATCGCGGATGATCTCCAGGTTCACCCCCGGCGGCAGTTGCTGCCGCACGCGGTCGAGGTTGGCTTTCAATGCGTCGATGACCTCGACGGTGTTCGCGCCCGATTGCCGCCGCACTTCCAGGGCGACGGTCGGCTTGCCGTTCAACCGGGCGACGGAACGCTCCTCGCGCACCCCGTCCTCGGCGCGGCCGATGTCGCGGATGCGGATCGGCGCGCCGTTGACCGTCGAGATCACAATGTCGTTGAACGCCGCGGCGTCGGTCAGCCGGCCGAGCGTGCGGAGCGTCTGCTCCTTCGCGACGCCGGTCACGTTTCCGCCCGGGATCTCCGCGTTCTGCCGCACCACCGCATCCCGCACGGCGGTGATCGGGATCTGGTACGCGGCCAGCTTCTCGGCGTCGACCCAGACGTTGACGGTGCGCTCCGTGTCCCCGTCGATGTCGATCTCGCCCACGCCTTTGGAGCGCTCGAGCTGCGCCTTGACGATCTTGTCGGCCAGCTCCGTCAGCTCGCGCTGCGTGCGCTCGCCGGAGAGGGAGAGCGTGAGCACCGGCGCCGAATCGTTGTCGAACTTGGAGACGACGGGCGGCTCGACCTCGTCGGGAAGGTCACGGATGACGGTCGCCACGCGATCGCGCACGTCCTGGGCGGCGGCGTCGATGTTGCGGCTGAGGTTGAACGTGGCGACGACGAACGAGTTGCCCGAACCGGAGATCGAGCGCAGCTCCTCGATCCCCTCGACCGTGTTGACGACCTCTTCGATCTGCTGCGCGATCTCCGTCTCCGTCTCCTCCGGCGACGCGCCGGGGAGGCTCGTGCGGATGCTGACGGTGGGCAGGTCGACCGACGGCAGCCGGTCGACGCCGAGCTTCACGTACGCGGCCGCGCCGACGACGCACATCGAGAGGATGAGCATGGCCGCGAAGATCGGCCGCTGGATACAGACTTCGGCAAGCTTGCGCATGTCATCCTCAAAGAGCTGTCAGCGAGAAAGCTGTCAGCGATCAGCTTTCAGCGATCAGCCAGAGTTGCCGGTCCGCCTTCTTTCTGGCTGATAGCTGATAGCTGACCGCTGATAGCTCTCTCAGCTTCTCTCGTCGTCGGTTTCGTCGTCGCGAACTCTTCCAGCGCGGACCGCAGCGATCCCGTCGCCCGCAGCAGGTTCAGGTACGACACCTTCCGCGTGAACTGTTCAGACACGTACTGGAGCTGCGCGGTGAGTAATTGATCCTGGGCGATGAGTCGTTCCAGGTTCGTCGCGAGGCCGATCGCGTTGGATTGATCGGCCTGCGTGAACGCCTGCTCGGCGGCGGTGAGCTGCGTGCGCGCCTCGGCCAGCCGCCGCGCGGTGGCGAGCAGGTCCTGGTGCGCGATGTCGACGTCCTGAACGACCTGCCGGCGCGCCAGCGCCTCGCTCAAGGATGCCTGGCGGAACTCCGACCACGCGGTGCGCACGTCCGCCTCGATCAGCCCGGCCGAGAACAGCGGGATGTTCGCGCGGATCAGCCCTTCCCAGTCGCGGTCGGCGGGCGTGCTCTCGCGATAGAGGAAGACGTTGAGGTCGACGGAAACGGACGGGTAATACTGCCCGAACGCCGCCTCGACGAGCTCCCGCGCCGCCTTCGTCCCCAGGGCGGCGGCCTGGAGGTCGCGGCGGCGCTCGGCGCCGGTTGTCTGGAGCTGCTCGCGCGTGTCGGTGATCGGCGGCGCCTCGAATTCCTCCAGCAGCGGGCTGCGCCCGACGTCGGCGGCGGTGAGGAACGTCAGGACCGATCGCCCGTTGAGCACGTCGCTGCGTGCGGCAAAGAGCGACACGCGCGTCTGCGACGCCTGCGCCTCGACCTGCGCCACGTCCAACGGCCGAACGACGCCGGCCTCCTGTCGCCCGCGGACGTCGCGCAGGCGCGCCTCCTGCACCTGGAGCGAGTTCTCCAGCACGCGAACCGATTCTTCCGATCGCAGCACCTGGTAGAACACCTGCGCCACGTCCAGCAGCAACTGCTCCTGGAGATCCAGAAGCAACGCGCGACGCTGCTCGATCGTCAGCTTGGTGTTGCGCAGCCGCGCGAGATCACTGAAGCCGTTGAAAACGTTGACGGTGCCGCCCACGGGCACGTCGAACGATTCGTTCTGTGAAGAGCTGCCGCCGCGATCGTTCTCGTCCCCGCCTCCGCCGCCCGTGCGCTCGCGGAAGACGTAGCGCGGGCCGAGGCTGACCGTCGGCAGGAACGCCGCGACGGCGCGGCGGCGGTCGATCAACGATTGGAGATACGTCTCGCCTTCGATGGAGAGGCGCTCGTTCGACGCGTTGGCCAGCAGCATCGCGTGGCGGACGGTGAGCGGCTGATCGGCGCGGAACGCGCTCGCCGGCTGCGTCGTCGGGAGATCGACGACTTCGCGGTATCGCGCGACTTCCTTCTCCTGGTCCACGGCGCAGCCCGCCAGCGCGACGCAGCATCCGAAGATCAGGAGTGGGAGCCGGCCGCGGCGCATCACCGCTCCTTCCTGGCCAGACCGTCGCCGAGCACGCGGAGCACGTGATTCACGAGCACGTCTTCCTTCATGTCGCGCGGCCCGTAGAGCGTGGCCGATCGGACGCAGGCGGGGACGAACTGGGCGGTGAGTTCCGGGTGCGGGTCGGACATCTCGCCGCGCCGCACCCCGCGGCGGATGACGCCTTCGACGAGCTTGCCCAGCTCGCGCCGCTTCGCCACCAGCGCCGCCTCCTTCGGATCTTCCGGCCCGCCGATGCGCATCAGCTTGTAGACGTACGGGTGCGCGTTGGAGAAGCCCACGAGCTCCTTCACGATCTTCCGCAACGACTCCCACGCGGGTTCGCCATTCTCCGCGAGTTGGGCCTTGAGCCCGTCGACGAGCTGTGCGAAACCCTCGGAAATCAGCGAGCCGTAGAGGTGCTCCTTGCTCTTGAAATAGATGTAGACGGTGCCCTTCCCCACCTTGGCGGCGGCGGCGACGTCTTCCAGCCTCACCTCGTGAAACGGGCGCGTGGCGAACAATTTCACCGCGGCGGCGACGATGCCCTGTCGTTTCTTTTCGTCCGGCCTCTGCATCTCATGCGCTCGCGCGAGTTCGCCGTTGCCTGAGGTGAATCGCCTCTCTATACTGAAAGGCGCCAAAACTGACCCGTCGGTATTATAGATTGATCGACCGAGACGTCAAAATCACATTATTCCTGTCGCCAAGCGAGACACGCATGCGATCGCACCTCCGCTCTCTCGTCGTCGTCACACTCTCGTTCGTCGCCGCGCTCGGGCTGGCGCTTTCGTTCACTGGGTGCTCCAAGGAGACGCAGGGCAAGCCGGACCAGCAGCGGCAACAGCGCGAGACCGTGCCGGTGTCGGTTGCCCCGATCGCGACGCGGTCCGTCCAGCGCAGTGTTGAAGTCGTCGGCACGCTCTACGGCGACGAGGAGGCCACGATCTCCGCCAAGGTTCCCGGGCGCATCACCACGATTCTCAAGGACGTCGGCGACCGCTCCGGTCCGGGCGAGGCGCTGGCGCAGATCGAGCGCACCGACTACGAGCTCGCTCGGACGCAGCAGCGGATGGCGGTTCAGGAATCGCTCGCCAAGCTCGGGCTGATCGCGTTCCCCGCCGGCGAGTTCGATCCCGCGAAGGTTCCGCCGGTCGAGCGGGCGCGCCTGCAGGCGCAGAACGCCCAGGCCAAGTTCCGCCGCGGCGAGAAGCTGTACCGCCAGACGCCGCCGCTGCTCAGCGAGCAGGACTTCGCGGACCTGCAGACCGCGTATGACGTGGCGCGGAGCAACTACGACGTGGAACTGCTCAGCGCCCGCTCGCTCCTCGCCGAAGCCGCGACGCGCCGCTCGCTCTTGGACCTCGCGGAGCAACGGCTGCGTGACACGACCGTCCGCGCCCCGGGTTCGGAGGTGGGGAGTGAGGGAGTGGGGAATGGGGAGGTAGGGAGTGACGGAGTGGGGAGTGACGGAGTGGAAAGCCGCAATCCGAATTCTTCCACCCCACCACCCCCTCACTCCCCACCCCCCACTTCCCCACCCCCCACTTCCCCACTCCCCACCTCCGCTAGCGCGACGCGCTTCGCCGTCGCCGCGCGGCTGGTTTCCGTCGGCGAGTACGTCCGCGAAGGCACCGCCATGTTCCGCCTCGTCGCGGCCGACCCGATCAAGTACCGCGCGCAGGTCCCCGAGCGCTTCGTCGCGCAGGTTCGCGTCGGGCAAAAAGCGCGCGTGAGCGTCGAGGCGTACCCGGACGTCTTCACCGGCACGGTCGCGCGCATCAATCCGCAGGTCGACCTCGCCAGCCGCACGTTCTCGGTCGAGGTGACCGTGCCGAACCCGGACGGCAAGCTGCAGCCCGGCTCGTTCGCGCGCGGGTCGATCGTGACGTACACGGACGAGAACGTCGTGTTCGTGCCCGCCGAATCGATCGTCACGTTCGCGGGCGTGAGCAAGGTGTTCACGATCGCCGACGGGAAGGCCGTCGACCACAACGTGCAGACGGGCGTGACGGTCGATGGCCAGGTCGAGATCGTGAAGGGGCTCAAGGCCGGGGGAGAAGTCGTGGTCGGTGGCGCCGCGCAGATCGCGGGCGGCGCACCGGTGACCGTTCGCCCGCCCGAGGCGCTCGAATCCACGCGACCCGCGACCGCACCCCATCCTTAACGGTTTCGCGCGCGCTACCCCGCCTTCAGCAGCGGCAGCGGCTTCGCTTGGACCCGCGCGCCCAGCGCCCGGCTTCCTTCGGCTGCGCTTCCTTCGGGTCTGAGCCTCGCTTCGTCTGAACTCAACCTCGCAGACAGAGCCGAAGGCAGGGTCCGACTCACGTCGTACTTCCCGTTCCCCGCGGCCAACAGCAACCGATCGTTCGCCTGCTCCATGCACCGGTCGCGCAGCTCGCGTGCCTTGGCGATGAGCGCGGGATCGATTTTGACCCTCGGCTTCTTGTCGCGGGCGCGAGGAGCCTTCTCTTTCGCCGGCTTCGGCGGCGCGAAGGAGAGCGCGCCCGCGGAGATGGTTGCCAGCGGGGAGTTGCCAGTTGCCAGAGGAAAGGGCAACGCCTTCCGCCGCTCCTTGTTCGCTGGCAACTGATCACTGGCAACTGGCAACGCAGGCGTCGGCAGCGCGACCGCCTGCACCTCGCTCCAATGCGTCCCGGGCGGGATCGGGAAGACCAATCGGCCTTCGCCGATCGCGCCCGCGGTGGTGTTGCACGGATACCAGTACGGCGTCGTCACATCTTCGGAGTTGATCCGCCGCTGCCAGAAGATGTGCACGCGTTTCTTCCTCGCACTGCCCGCGCGGAACGCGACGGGGACGAACCCCACGCTCTCCCAGAAGTGATTCGCCGCGATGTCCTGCGCGCACCAGCAGCAGTACAGCTTGCACCCGAACGCGCTGCGGGCGAACACGTCCGCGAGCAGCGTCGCCCCGATCAGCTTCCGCTGTGCCCCGGGGACGACGCACAGCTGATAGATCACGCCCAACTCGTCGCGCTTCAGATAGCGGTCGCGAGAGATGCAGTGCGCGAGCGGCGCGCCGGCCGGGTCCTCGGCGATCAGCACGCCGCCGGTCGCGACGTACCCCTCGACCTGCTTCGTGGGGAAGTACCCGATCTGGCGGTAGTGGACGTTCTGGAGATCGGCGATGAACTTCACGTCCGCCATCGTTGCGACGCGGATCGAGACATCATGCCCGCACCGCGGCGCGGGCAACCGAGATGATGTGAGTGCGAGCTCGTTCATGGGAATGGCAGTAAGAGGGTGTTGACCCCGGCCCATGCCGCGCCGTCGCCCGCGGCCACGATCCCGTTCGCCGCCCCCGCCGTCAGATGAACGTCCGGCTGCGTCGCGCCGCCCACTTCGTTGAGCGGCACGCGCACCGTCGTCGGGTTCAACAGCACCGGCGATGCGAACCCCACCAGGCGCAATCCCCTGAACGTGTCGTCGTCCACGACGATCTGCGTCACGTCCATCGCGCCGATGTCGATCGGCCGATCGAACGCCAGATCCACGCACGACGCGTCCTTGTCGTACGCCGCCGCGACCAGTGTCAGCGCCGCGGGCGGCGCTTGCGTTGCCCGCGGCCTGACTCGTCCGGGACGCTTGCGGAACTTGGTCGGTGGAATAATGAGCATGAGTAGTTGCTCGTTGTTAGTTGTCAGCTGGTCGTCGGATGTCGATAACGTGAACGGCGACCAGGCCGTCAGTTGCCAGCTCCGCACGGGCAACTGGCAACTGACACCTGGCCACTCGATCGCGAGCCCGCCGCTCACGCCGCCAGCGGCAGGTTCCCGCCGAACTGGAGCACGGCCCCCGCGGGGCTGCACGCCGGTCCGGTAATCGCCTTGCGATTGAACCACTGGGCGGTGATCCACACCTTCGTCCCCGGCGCGAGTTCCGCGTCGAAGGCGATGTCGATCGTCGTCCGCGTCGTCCCGCCCTCGAACTTCCAGGCGCTGGTCTCCGCTGGCGGCGTCGGGCCGACGTAGGAGAACACGTTCGCCCCGAGCACGCCCGCGGGCTTGCGGCGCAGCGTGGTCGTCGCGTCGTGGATGCGCACCTTCACCAGGTTCGCGATGACGGACATCACGTCCAGGTCCGGCGCGATCGCCGGCGGCGGCGCGGAGACCGGCTGGGCGCGGACGTTGAGCCCCAGCTCGATCTTCTGCGCATCGGTCACGCTTGCCATGCCTTCCACGCGCTTGGCGAGAAACCGCGCCGAGTTTCTCAGCGCCGCGCGGGCGCTGTTTTTGGCCGCCACCGCCGTGCGGTTTCGCACGCCCGGCTCGCAGGCCGCCAGCGCTGTGGCATAGCTGGTGTGGACGAGACCGTACGCCGTGGCGTCGGCCGCGACCAAACCGAACGCCGTCGGCGTAGCGGTGATCAATTCTAGGAAATTCGAACTCCACGCCAGCAACCCGGCGTCGGTATCCGGCAGGAACCCTTTCGCTGCCATCTTGCACACTCCAAATCGCGTCGCGCCGTCGCTGCAACGTCCGGCCCGCGCGACCAGGCCGCGTGCGTCGGTCGATCGCAACCCACACGGGCCGCACCAAACCGCCGAAGCACATCCAGAAGATCGGCGATCGGCGGCGCGAGTTTAGGAACTGTCCAATGCGATCATCAAAAAAGCAATCATGTGCAATCAGGAGCGCTCGATCGGCGTTCTCGTGCACACGATCGGCGCGCTCGTGCACGCGAGCGCCGCCGCGGAATACACGATCCGTGCCACCGTGTCCCCGGTCGCCGTCCCCGCGAAGACGACGGC
>JBAUGM010000584.1:0-2490 GCA_049679725.1 Tepidisphaeraceae bacterium | reverse complement strand
TGCCCAGCGTTCCACCCTGCCCCCCGCGTTCCCCGTGAACGAGGACGCGCCGCCCGCGCCCGCCAAGCGCAAGCGCCGCTGGTTCGGCCTGCGCCTCCTGCTCGTCCTGATGCTCCTGTCCGGCATCGGCGCCGCCGCGGGCATCTACGGGTTCGTGGGCAAGCAGACGAACGTCATCGGCCTGCTGAAGTTCAACAACTTCCCGATCAAGACGATCGAGCAGCAGAACCTGCTGGAAGAACAGCGCACGCTGCTGGCGGACCAGAGCCTGCGCGAATCGGCGCGGAAAACGCTGGCGCAGCGCAACCCCGACATCGCCCCCGGCTTCCTCGCCGACGCCATCGCCTACGAACAGGCGGCGAAGGAAGCGGACTGGTCGCGCGACGGCCCGAAGGGCACGCTGGCGTTTCCGTACGCCGGCCGCGACGAGCGCGGCGATGGGCCGCGTGTCCGCGCGGTGATGCTCGCGCTCTACGACGCCAGCGCGAAGCACGCGGGCGACGCCGGCAAGCTCGGCGCGGCCATCGACGCGCTCACCGATGCGCATCGCAAGTCGCAGGCGCGCGTCGCGGAGCTCAAGGCGCAGATCGACCGGCTCGGCGCCGTCGCGCAGCAGATGCCCGATCGCAAGACGACCGAGGCGCTGACGGGCGAAGTCGCCCGCCTCGATGCCGCGTACAACGACGCCCGCCGCAAGGTGATGGACCTCAACATCGAGCTCCAAGCCATGCGCAAAGGGCTGCCCGCCAACCCGCAGCCGGCGGGAACGGCGCAGGCGCCGGTGGTCGATCCCGAGCTGGCGAAATTGCAGGACGAGCTCGCGGCCGCGCAGGCGAAGCTCGCCGAGTCCAAGGTCGGCCGGGCCAGGGCCGCCGATGAAGCGCGGGCGGCGCTCGACGCGGCGCTCGACGGGTTTGCGAAGCAGATCGCCGGCGCCCAAAGCGGCGCGGCGAACAATCCCGAGCTGTCGGCCTACGTCGCCGCCGCGTCGAAGCTGCAAACCTCCACCCGCGAGCTGACCGATCAGCTCATCCGCCGCCAGCAGGAACAGCAGCAGCAACTGACGGAGCTCAAGACCAAGCTCGCCGAGAAGATGGACGCCCGCCGCGCGGACGCGTGGAAGAAGGACCCCAAGCTTCAGGAGCTCAGCGATCAGCTCGCCATCGTCCAGCGCCAGTACAACGCGGCGATGGGCGGGGGGGCGCAGAAGGAAGCGGAGGAGTTCAAGTCGCAGATGTCGCTGCTCGACCAGATGGTCAAGGCGCGCCAGACGCTGGTCGGCGACGACGCCTTCTACGCCGACGCGATCAACCAGCTCCAGAAGTTCATCGACGCCGGGCAGCGCACGCTCAACGACGACCGCAAGCGCACGGAGGGCGTGCTCGAAGAGATGCAGGCATCGTTCACCGCGTCGCAGCCGGCGGTGGAGAAGATGCCCGAGGCGCAGAAGCAGCTTGCGGCGTCGCTGGAGAAGCAGTTGGCGGACATCAACGCGGCGCGGCGGAAGTACACGCTCGCCGCCGACACCGCTACGGCGGCGGGCGATGAGGAGCTGAAGAAGGCGGAGGCGGCCGCATCGGCACTGGCGGCGCGGATCGCCGACCGCCGCAAGGAGCTCTCCGCCGGCGCCACCAAGGCCGAGGAAGCGCAGCAGGAACAGCAGCGCATGGCGGCGCTGAAGAAGCGCGAGGGCGAGCTGGTCGCGGCGCAGACGGCGGAGAACGCGACCCGCGAATCGTGGTCGGCAGGGCAGCGGAAGCTCCGCTTGGCGCAGTCGATCGAATCCGAGGCCCGCGAGGCCGGCGAGAAGCGCGACGCGCTCGCCGCCGAGCGCGACACCGCCCAGAAGGAGCTCGAAGCCCAGCTCCGCCAACTGGAGTTGAACCGCGCCAAGGCGGCGCGGACCGTCGCCCCCGTCCCGCCGACCGACGCCGACGTGAAGATGACCGTCCACGACCCGCGACCGGTGTACGCCCTGGCGTCCGTCGGCGGGATCGTCGCCCTCTTCACGCTGCTGATCCTCTTCACCTCATCCGGCGCGTCCGCCCGTGCCCAGGGCGACGATGAGTCCCTCGTCCCCATCGCCGACCTCGCGCTCGCCGCCGCCCCGCGCCCGCTGCCCACGCCGATGCCGCAGGCCAACGGCAACGGCGCCGCGTCAACCCACGCCGACCACGACGACGCGGAAGAGACGCCATCGCGACTGGCGATCTAAAGCGTCATCCACCCTGTCATCCCGAGTCGTCACGCGGCTGCGCCACACTCGCGAGCGATGAAGACGCCAAGGGTGTCACCCTGAGGTACTCCGAAGGGTCTCTGGCCTTCGGACACGTGAGATCCTTCGGAGTACCTCAGGATGACAATGCCGCGCGATTGCCTCTCAAAATGAAGTTGCTACACCGCCACCGCGCGCGGCGTGGCGCCGCACTCGGGGCAGCGCTGCGGCGTGGCGCGAAGGTCGTAGCCGCACTGCTCGCACTGGCCCATCGC
>JBAUGM010000583.1:0-6776 GCA_049679725.1 Tepidisphaeraceae bacterium | reverse complement strand
CGGTTACGACGTCCGCGCGTCGCCGGATCGTTGTCCGGAGTGCGGACAAGCGACCGTCGCGCCAGCCGTCGCATAACTAGCAGCTGGAGCGGACCGGCTGGGACGCTGCACGTTCACTCGCGAGCCGGCGGTCAGCCGGCCGCTGTCCAAGATGATTCTCATGTACATTCCACACGCATTCCGCAATGACGACCTCGAGACCCTCCACGGGTTCATGCGGCGGTACAGCTTCGCGACGTTGGTGACCGGCGGCTGCGAACCGTTCGCCACGCACCTGCCTCTGCTGCTCGACGCTTCGCGCGGTCCGCACGGCACGCTCATCGGGCATTTCGCCCGTCCCAACCCGCATTGGCAATGTGATCATCAACGCAACGGCAGTCTCGCCATCTTTCACGGACCGCACGCGTACATCTCGCCTTCCTGGTATCCCAGCCCCGCGCCGGCCGTGCCGACCTGGAACTATGCGACCGTCCATGCCGCCGGACGGCTCCTGGTGATCGAGGATGGTTCCTACGTTTTTGATCTGCTCGAGCAAATGGTGCGAGTCTACGAGGCCCATCGGTCGCGCCCCTGGACCAACCCGCTCCCGGACGACGTGAACGAAAAACTCATCGCGTCGGTGGTCGCCTTCGAGATGCCGATCGATCGGCTGGATGGCAAATTCAAACTCAGCCAAAACCGCAAGCGCGAAGACCAGGACGGCGCCATCGAAGGTCTGAAAGCAGCCGGCGATCCAGAGTCTGTGGCCCTGTCCCGGTTTGCGAGAGAGAAGCTCGGCGTTCCAACTACAGGTTAATCCGTGGACGTCGCGTCGACCCGCGTCATCCTCGCCCACGGCGGCGACCCGGACGGCCAAGGGACGGAGCCCGACACGGGTCGGGGCCTCATCCGCTACTGGATCGATCTCTCCGGCGCCCGTGCGGTACCGAAGGAGCGGTTGGATGCTTAGCCGCCATTGCCGTCGCCGGGCCGGCCAATGAACGTCGGTCTGTTATGCCGCTCGACCACCACGCATAACCACAGTCACGCTCATGATTAGATCCTTCCTTCTCGTAAGCCTCACCGTGTTGTCGGCATGCCTCGCCCCGGTGCGGCCCTGCGCTGCGGACACATCGCTGCCGGGCAGTTGGGTTGGCGGATTCGAGCGGGGCGAGGATTACGTGTTCCTTCGGCTTCATTTCGAGGCAAAGGAGGGGAAGGTGTCCGGCACCTACGACGCCCCGTTGCTCTTCCAGCAGGGCAGTCCCATCGAGCAGGTGAACATCACCTCATCGACGGTGACCTTTGAACTCCCTGGCAAGCCGCATGCCGGACGGTTCGTCGGCGAACTGCGGGACGGTGAGCTTGCGGGTCAGGTGAAAGACGGGACAACGGAGCACCCCTTCCGGTTCACCCGTCCGGCGTCCATCGAGGCGGAGCATTACGCCGGCACGTATGAAATTGAGCCCGGACATTTCGTGTTCATTCGCGCCGCGGTTGAAGTGGGCCCCGGCGCCCTCCTGTTCATCGATTTCAAGACGCAGCGACTCGGCGTGCTCTTTGCGACCTCGACCACGAGCTTTTTCACCGGCCCGGGGCTCTCCGTGCCCCACCCGGTGGAGGGGACGGTGACCTTTGCCCTGGACGCCCAGGGAAAGGCGATGGAGTTCACGTGGGCAGGTGACCAGAAGTGGAATGGACGGCGGGTTAGCTTGCGTCAGGAAGAGGTCTCGTTCACCAACGGCGGCGTGACGCTCGCCGGCACGCTCGTCTCGCCGCAAACGCCGGGGCCGCACCCGGTCGTCGTATGCGTGCCGGCAAGCACGGGCGCCGCAACCCGTGAGATGGGTCGACACCTGGCCGAGTTCTATGCCATGCACGGCGTGGCCGCGCTCATCTATGACAAGCGCGGCCTGGGACGTTCCACGGGTGACTGGCTCCGTGCGGGGTTCGATGACCTGGCGGGTGACGCCTTGGCGGCCGTGCAGATGCTCAAGCTGCGGCCGGACATCGAGGCGCGCCACATCGGCCTGTTTGGGAACAGCCAGGGTGGTTGGATCGTGGCGCTGGCGGCCGCGCGGTCCAAAGAGGTCGCGTTCATCATCAGTCAATCGGGGCCGGGCGTGAGTCCCGAGACGCAGGAACTGTATCGGCAGGAGGCCTGGCTGCGGGACCTGGCCATGTGGCGAGAGGAAGAAATCAGCGTCGAGGCGATTCGCCCGGATGTCGCGGCCGGGGCGTTCTTCCTGGCGTGGTGCGGCGACGAGCCGGTGGGCACGCTGAAGTGCCTGGTTGAAGACCCGTTGTTCTGGCCGGAGGCGGGTGGCGACGAGGCGCTCTACCTGCACCGCCTGGCCGTCCGTCGCGCCCACGCTGGCATGGGACTATCCCAAGCCATGCTACGGTGGGCGGTCGCCCAAGCGCAGCGCTCGGTATCAGTATCGAATCATGACCCTCGCAGTGACCGTTCGGGAGGCGGCCGATGTCGACGCGGAACGGCTCCAGCGGTTCGTGGCAGAGATCGTCGGCGAGCGACTGCCTGTGATCTTCCGACGTGACCGCCCCCCAACGGTCGATGAGGAGCGGGATTTCATGCAACGAGTCGCTCGGGCGCCGCGGAGCTTTCTCCTCGTCGCCGACGCGGGCGAGGAGATCGTCGGCATGCTTGATTTCCACGGGCATCAGAAGCCCCAGCGTTCGCACGCCGGCGAGTTCGGCATGTCCGTCGCCAAGCTGTGGCGCGGCAGAGGCGTTGGCTCGCAGCTTCTCGCCCACCTTTTTGGCTGGGCCCTAACGGAACAGCTCCGACGGCTCGAGCTCAGTGTCTTCTCGAACAATACTGGTGCAATGTCACTCTACGAGCGCGTGGGGTTCCTGCCGGAAGGCACCGAACGCGAGGCCGTCGAAGTTGACGGGCGGTACGTTGACATCGTGCGGATGGCGAGAACGCTTTCGCATCCTGCGGCGGTCGGGCCTGCCGCATAACCGACGTAACCCGTAAAACGTGCTCACCTGCGAGAGAGGCGGCCAATGCGCGATCGAATCATGAACGGTGCGACCGTGGTGTTCTTCATGCTGCTGTACGGCACGGTGCCGCTGCACGCGGCGCCGGCGACGACTCAAGCGACGCGGCCGAACCTGAACGGCACCGTCACCGCCGAGCAGAAACCCGTTGAGGGCGCGACGGTTTACGTCTACACCGCGGGCGTGCGCACGGGCACTAGCCCCTACTGCCCCAGCTGCTATGCCGACTGCGGTAAGCGCGCCACGACGGCGGCCGACGGCACGTTCACCATCCCGTCCCTCGACCCGGAGCTGATCTTCCGCATCCTGGTGGTCGCCAAGGGGCTGGAGCCGCAGTTCGTCGACAAGGTGGACCCGGGGGCCGGGGCGATCGAAGCGAGGCTGAAGCCCCGCTCCCAGCGCGCCGCTGATGCCAATGCGCTGCGCGGCCGCGTGGTGGATGAGGGGGGCCATCCCGTCGTCGGCGCGGAGGTCTCGCCGCGCGGGATGAAGACGAAGGACACTCGATGGTGGGGAGACACAGCCGCGCAGATCGATCAGCTCGCGATCACCGACAGTGCCGGCACGTTCGAGCTTATCGCGGTCGAGCCGGACGTCGCCGTAGACCTCCAGGTGCGCGCCCGCGGCTTGGTGCCCACAAACTTCGATCTGCTGCCGACGGGCACGAAGATTCACGAGCTGAAGCTCATTCGCGGCGCGATCGTGACGGGCCGCCTCACGCGCGGCGGCAAGCCGCTGGCGGGCGTAGCCGTCGGGCTCGTCCAGGCCGACCGCGGCACGGGAAACTTCCTGGGCGAGACGATCATCGGCACCGCTGCGGACGGCCGATTCGAGTTCGTGAACGTGAAGCCTGACGAGGACTACTTCGTATACGCCAAGGCTGCCTCGCTGCCGCCCGGCGTCGCGTCGCCGGGGAAGTCCGTGAGATCCCCGGGCAACGGGAAGACGAGCGATGTGGGCGACGTCGTTGCAATGCGCGGCCACGTGCTGCGCGGCACCGTGCGCCTCTCCGACGGGAAGCCCGTGCCTGCGAATACGCGCGTGCTGCTCAGCCGCGACGAGGCGTGGGACGCTCAGAGCACGACGGTCGGTGCCGACGGGTCGTTCACGATCAATGGCGTCCCACCGGGCGAGCGCGTGAGCCTCAGTGTCCGCGTGCGCGGCTACCGCATGTCGGCGAGCAACGCGTCGCTGGACCTGACGAACCGTGGCTCGATCGAGGGCAAGGTGGACGGCGACATTGAAGGACTCGTCATGCTGCTCGAGCCCGGCCAGGTGGACTACAACTGGCTCAATGCCCAGCCGAACCAGCAGAAGCTGATCGACGACTTTAGGAAGGTTCGAGAGGGTCGGATCCACGGCGCTGAGGATGCGGCCGCAGACGATCCGCGTACGGCCAGAGATGTCGATCGAACGACTGAACGGTGAGTTTTAACTCAGCCTCAGCTCCATGGTTTGTCCCTTGTGATCTCCGCGAGCACACGTCGGGTGTGCAACGCGATCATCCGCTCTTCGTTCGTGGGAATGACGAGGACGTGGATGGTGCTGTCGGAACGATGCAGTTCGGTTCGATTGGCGGCGTTGGCGTCGACATCGATGCGAACCCCGAGCCAGTGAGCCAACTCGGCGACCCGCGCCCGCACCGGAGCGGCGTGTTCGCCGATGCCGCCGGTGAAGACGACGGCGTCGAGCCCGCCCAGCGCGGCGGCGAGCGAACCCAGCTCGCGCGCGATGCGGTAGCAGAAGTATTCGACGGTCTCGGTGGCGCTGGCTTCTGTGCTTTTCAATAGATCGCGCATGTCGGCGCTGATCCCCGAAACGCCCAGCAGTCCGCAGCGTCGGTAGAGCAGGTCAGTCAGCTCCGCCGCCCTCATCTTCTCGTGGTCGAGCAGGTGCAGCAGCACGCCGGGATCGATCGCGCCGCATCGCGTTCCCATGGGCAGCCCCTCCAGCGCAGTGAAACCCATGGTGGTGGCCACGCTCTGTCCGGCGCGCAGCGCGCACAGGCTGGCGCCGTTGCCCAGGTGACACACGACGGTTCGTCCCGACGCGGCACGTGGATCGATCTGAGGCAGTTGCGCGGCGATGTACTCGTAGGACAGGCCGTGAAAGCCATAGCGCTTGATCCCCCGGTCGAACCAGGCGCGGGGCAAGGCGTACATCCGCTCGATCCGCGCCTGCGTCGCGTGAAAGGCCGTGTCGAAGCAGGCGATCTGGGGTAGCTGCGGGAAACGCCGGGCCAGGAAGCGAATCGGCGCCAGGTTGTGCGGCTGGTGCAGCGGCGCCAGGGGAACCAGCGCCTCCAGGCGATCGAGCACTTCGGGCGTGACGCGGGTCGGCGCGACGAACCCATCGCCGCCGTGTACCACTCGATGGCCGACCGCGACCGGCCGAGCCCCGAGGTTGTGCTTGCCCAGCAGGTCGAACAACCACTCCAGCGCCTGCTCGTGATTGCGCGCGGGGATCGCGCCCTCGAACAGGCTGGCCCCATCCTCACCCCGGACCGCCGCGCGAGTTTCTCCGGCTTGCGGGCGACCGAGTCGATCGATCAGGCCCTTGCACGTCACCATTTCTCCCCGAAACACGGAGAACTTGAGGCTCGATGAGCCGGCGTTGAGAACGGCGATCGGATCTCGCTGCGGTGTCATGGCTCGACTCGCCCCAGTCCCGCTCAAATGAAACCACAGATGAACACAGATCAACACAGATAAAGAATTGAGGCTGCGGTCTATTACTTTCCCGACCGCCCACCAATCTCACGAATCGCCACGAATGAATCAGAAGCGAACTCTCTCTCATTCGTGAGGATTCGTGAGATTCGTGGGCAGTTCGTCATCATCTGTGTTCATCCGTGTTCATCTGTGCTTCCACTGCTTTCTGCGGGTCAATCCATCCCCGGCCTTGCATCGTTCCACAGCTTGATGACCGGGTCGCTCTTGTCGTGTTCGTAGCCAAGGACGCTCAGCGTCGTCGTGCTCAGGGCGAAGAACCGGCCGCAGGACGCATCAAGGCCGAGCCACCGGGCGGCAACCACTCGGCTGAAGTGGCCGCTGGAGAACACCCCCACGTCACCATCGAGTGCGCGCAGCCGTGCGATCATGCGGTCGGCCCTGGCGCTGATGTTCGCCACCGACTCTCCGCCCGGACAGCCATCCCGCCACAAGTTCCAGTCTGGTTGGTGCTCTCGAATCTGTGCCGTGGTCAATCCTTCGAACTCGCCGTAGTCCCACTCGACCAGGTCCGGATCGACGACCGCGGCCGCGCCGAAACCCGCGAGCTCGCAGGTCCGCCGCGCCCGCTGCAGCGGGCTGGTGAAGACGCTCTTCACGGTTTTTCCCCGGAGGTGCTCGCCGAGCCGATAGGCATCGCGTTCGCCGCGCTCGGTCAGCGGGATGTCCGTGAGGCCGGTGTGTTGGCGGGAGATCGTCCACGCCGTCTCGCCGTGGCGGACCAGGTGAATCTCCGGCAGCGGTTGGGCCACGATCCCCATCATAGGAGCCGCGCCGCGTCGAACGCGAGACGGACACCTTATCGCTCTTCCGGTACTATCCGTCTTTCTGCCACTTTCTATGAGCGAAGCATCTACGAACGACTCGAAGCCTTCCCGATATCCACGGCTGGCAGGCCTGAGGCGGCAAATCCGCAGGACTAGTGCTCTGTCACACCTTGATTTTGGGATAGACGCTTGTGAGCTTGGTTCGGGCATCGTCGATCTTCATCTGCCAATCCACGCTCTTCTGCCGGCGGTTCACATCGCTCGACCAGGCCGACGT
>JBAUGM010000582.1:0-3618 GCA_049679725.1 Tepidisphaeraceae bacterium | reverse complement strand
CAATGTCGCCCCCATGAGTACCCTGTCGATCCCCGTCGAAACGAGCGACCCCATCAACGCGCGCATTCTCGCGGTGTCCGAAGACAAGATCCACGGCTTCCAGCCCAACCCGCTCGGCGCGATCGCCGCGGCGTCGGGCGTCGCGCTGCCCGTCGTGATCGAGCGCATCAGCGCCATGGTCCGCGCCGGCACGATCCGCCGGGTGCGGCAGACGCTGATGGCCACCAACCTCGCGCGCGGCGCGCTCGTCGCGTGGCAAGTTCCTGAAGAACGGCTCGCCTCGGCCTTCGACTACATGTTCCAGCGCGACCCGTTCTCCGGACACGTCGTCATCCGCTCGACGGACGCGGTCGTGGCCGGGTCGAAGTTCCGACTCTGGACGACCGTGAAGGTGCCGCAGGGCTACTCGATGGAGAAGCATTGCGATTTTCTGTCGAGCCAGACCGGCGCAACCCATTTCCGCCTCATGCCCGCCAAGCGCCTCTTCGCCCTGGGCGTCGGGCACGTCCGGCGGCGCGGGATGGAGCCGGGGAGCAAGTCAGACGACCTCGCGGAGGTGCTCGATACGAACATCGTCGAATTGAACGACCTGGAATGGCGCGTGCTCGTCGCGCTGAAGCGCGAGTTCGCGCCGGACGAGATTCACGAAAACCTCTGGCAGCCGCGCGCCGATGCCACGGGCGTCTCGCTCGACGAGTTCTACCGCGTCGCGAAAAGCCTCAACGAGCGCCGCGTCATCGGCCGATTCTCGACGTTCCTGGAACACGTCAAAACGCTGAAGACCGGCGAACAGGTGACGAAGTACAACGCCCTCTTCCACTGGGCCGTGCCCGCCGGTCGCGAGATCGAGACCGGCCGACAGGTCGGCCGCTTCCACATCATGACCCACGCCTACTGGCGCGAGGGCGGCCCCGACTTCAACAACGTCAACGTCATGGGCGTCGCCCATGGCACGCAGAAGGAAATGGTGTTGGCGCACAAGGCCGCGATTGACGAACACCTGAACCAGATCGGCATCCCCGTCAGCTACACCAACGTCTTCTGGGGCGGCCGGAGCGAGATTAAACCGAGTGAGATTTCGCCCATTGCGTATCGGGAATGGTATGAGGCAAATGGGATCGATCCGAGTAGAATGCGGGAAGAATGAAATCGGCGGTCAGACTACCACACGTTGAAGTGATCGACGATGAGATGGCCGACGTTCTGCGCCGCAAGACGGGCGCCGAACGGCTTCGCATCGCCAGCGGGATGTATGCCTCTGCGCGGCGGATGTTGATGAGTCACCTGCGGGCCGAGAATCCGGACTGGCGGCAAGACCAGCTCGTCCGCGAGGCGGCGCGGAGGTTATCGCATGGAGCATTCTGACCTGCAGCGCTACGTCGTGGGCGTGCTGGAACGCCTGGACGTCCCCTACTTCATCACGGGTTCCACCGCCACCATCTTCTTTGGCGAACCGCGCTTCACGAACGATCTCGACGTCGTCGCAGATCTGACGACGGCTCATGTTCCACACTTTCTTGCCGCGTTTGCGGGCGACGACTTCTACGTCAGTGAAGACGCGGTGCGTGCCGCCATCAATTCGCGGGGCCAATTCAACATCATTCATCCGACGTCGGGGTTGAAGGTCGATGTCATGCTGCCGAAGAACATGGCTGTCGACCGCAACAGGCTTCTCAGGCGAGTACGCGTCCACCCTGCCGATGACTACCAAGCCTGGTTCTCATCTCCCGAGGACATCATTCTCAAGAAGATGGATTTCTACCGAGAGGGGGAGTCAGAAAAGCACTTGCGAGACATCGCAAGCGTCATGAAGATCAGGGGCGAGAAGATCGATCGTGCATACATTTCCCAGTGGGCCGCCACCCTTGGATTGCAGGAAATCTGGGACACCATCCTCCGACGCGTAGACGGCTGACCTACGTCATTCCTTTCGCGAAATTCGCCGCCCCGTACAAGCCGTTCAATTCGAACCTAATCAAGTGAATCGGGATCTTCGCCAGCATCTCGCGGATGCGCGATGGGCCGTGGGCGGAGAAGGCGTCGAGGAACACGTCGCCGCGGAACAGATCCAACAGACTCTCGGCGATGCTCCCGCCGAGCCAGAGGCCGGCGGTGGCGCAGAATTTCAGCGCGAGGTTGCCGGCTTCGGCGCCGTAGAGGGAGACGAAGAGGCGCGTCGTCTCGACGCACAGCGGGCAGGCGCCGCTGACGGCGGACTGGGTGATCTGCTCGGGCTTGGGGCCGGCGGGGCCGAAGTCGGCGGCGGCGTTGGTGTTGGGGCCGTGGGTTCCTTCGCCGCGGAGGAAGTCGTAGATCGTCCGCAGGCCGGGGCCGGAGATGACGGCTTCCCAGGTCGTCGGCTTGCCGTGGTCGCGGAGGAAGTCGAGGAGGCGTTTCTCGCGCGCGTCGCGCGGGGAGAAGTCGCAGTGGCCGCCCTCGGAAGCGAGGCCGCGGAGGCGTTTGGTCGCGCGGTCGTAGTAGAGCCCGCCTTCGCCCAGGCCCGTGCCGGCGATGATGACCGCGCCGCCGCCGTCGGGGCAGCGCTGGCCTTGGCGGAGGGTGACGAACTGATCGGCACGGAGGCGGTCGATGTTCTCGCCGTGGGCGACCATGTCGTTGATGAGGGCGACGTTGGGGATGTTCAGGTCGCGCTCCAGGTCCGGGTCGGTCAGGGTCCAGCCGAGGTTGGTCATGTTCACGACGCCGCCGCGCACGGCGCCGGCGACGCCGAAGGCGGCCTTGTCGATCTTCTCGCCGGGTTGCTGCGCGAGGAATTCGCGCGCGACGTCGACGAAGCTCGTGCGGCCCGCGTTCTTGAAGACCTGCTGGCGGACGATCGTCGCGCCGTCGTCCTGGAAGATCGCCAGCCGCGTGTTGGTTCCGCCGATGTCGCCCGCGAGGATCATTCGATTCAGCCTTTCACCGCATCGCGCGATCGACGCGAAGACCGGGGCTTCCGCCACCGGCTATGAGCAACAAGGAGGATTCAAATCGCGCCGGCGCGCGATCATAATGCGATGGACATGCTGAACGCCATCGACCACGTGAACATCGTCGTACACGACCTGCCGGGAATGATCGATTTTTACTGCCGGGTGCTGGGGCTGCGCGAGTCGAAGCGCGTGACGATCAGCGGCGCATGGATCGACCAGACGGTTGGGCTGCGCGGCGTGGAAGCGGACTGCGTCTACCTCGACATGCCGAGCGGGCCGCGGATCGAGCTGCTGAAGTACGTGAAGCCGGGTGCGGAAAGGCCCGGTGAACTGGGGACGTCGAACACGCCGGGGTTGCGGCACCTGGCGTTCCGCGTGGACGACATCGACGCGGCCGTGGGGCGCCTGCGCGAGGCGAAGGTGAACTTCTTCAGCGGCGTGCAGGAGGTTCCCGAGTCGCAGGTGACCTACGCGGGTGGCGTGCGGAAGCGGCTGGTGTACTTTCACGATCCGGAGGGAAACTTGCTGGAGTTGTGCGAGTACAAGGTGCCAACGTAGGTAAGTATCGCGCGCACGTTGCGCTGAGAGACGTCATCCTGAGGTACTCCGAAGGATCTCGGGCTCACGAGTCGGCTCTCGATCCCGCGATCCCTGCAGGTCGCTTTGGCTCCCATCGGGATGACGT
>JBAUGM010000581.1:0-9340 GCA_049679725.1 Tepidisphaeraceae bacterium | reverse complement strand
GGGGGTTGCGCAGCGGAGCCCGGGGATTCTTCTCTGAGGACGCGTCACTCCACGCGATCGACCATCTCGATCACCTGCTTCGTTTCCCCATCGATCATCACGAACGACGGAAGGCCCATCCTGCGCCACAGGTCGAACGGGTCCCCGCGCGTGAGCGGCGCGAGATAAAGCGCCAGCACAGTCCCGTGCGTCACAATCGCAACGTGGCGCCCCGCCTTCTCTGAAAGAATTCGATCGATCGCAGAGGTGACGCGATCCAGCGCCTGCGCTGCCGTCTCGCGTCCCAGAACAAGCTCAGTCGGTTTCTTGAAGAACAGCGCGACGCTCGAAATGAACTCGCGCGTCGGCATCTGCGGCACGTTGCTGCGGTCGTGTTCCGCAAGGCCCTCGGCCGTTTCGTGCGCGATTCCCATCGCGCCGGCGATGATCTGCGCCGTTTCGATGGCTTTCGGTTCCGCGCTGGAGACGATCACGCCCGGCGCGTGCGACCGCAGGCGCTCCGCGAGCGCCGCCGCCTTCTCCCGCCCCGCCGGCGAGAGCTTCCATTCGTGCGACGACACTCCCGCCTCGACCTGCGGCGACGCGTGCTTGATCAGGATGAGCTTCGACATCGAGCGAAAGACTCCCTTGCGGACGCGTTCAGCGCGGCAAAAGCTTCGCCAGCCGCTCGGCGTAGTAGGTGATGATCAGATCGGCGCCGGCGCGCTTGATCGCGACCAGCGATTCGAGCACCGCCCGGTCGTGGTCGAGCCAGCCGTTGCGGGCCGCGGCTTCGAGCATGGCGTATTCGCCGCTGACCTGGTAGGCGACCAGCGGGACGTCGACCGTGCGGCGCACGGCGGCGACGACGTCGAGGTACGGGCCGGCGGGTTTGACCATCACCATGTCGGCCCCCTGCTCGACGTCGAGGCGGGCTTCGCGCAGCGCTTCGTCCAGGCCGCGCGACGGGTCCATCTGATACCCCCGGCGGTCGCCGAACTCAGGGGCGGAGTCGGCGGCGTCGCGGAAGGGGCCGTAGAAGGCGCTGGCGTACTTCACGGCGTACGACAGGATTGAGACGTCGGTGAAGCCGCGGCCATCCAGACCCTTGCGCAGCGCCGCGACGGTGCCGTCCATCATGCCGCTGGGGGCGATGACCGCGGCGCCCGCCTTCGCGTGGTTCAGCGCCTGTCGCACCAACCGCTCGACGGTCTCGTCGTTCTTAACCGTTCCCTTGTCGTCGGTGAGCGGGCCGCAGTGGCCGTGGCTCGTGTACTCGCAGAAGCACAGGTCGGTGATACCGGCCATCGGGAGCTTCTGCTCGCGCGCCTTGCGGAGGAGCTGGCAGACGACGTTGTTCTCGTCGAGGGCCGGCGTGCCCGTCGCATCCTTCTTCGCGCGGTCGATGACGCCAAAGATGAGGTAGGCGAGGTAGCCCTCTTCCGCGCGCTGAGCGAGCCACGGGAGCGCGACGTCGATCGACATCTGGAAGACGCCGGGCATCGACGGGACTTCATGTCGCACGCCCGTCCCTTCGCAGACGAAAATCGGGACGATCACGTCGCTGCGCCGCAGCTGCACGGACTGAAGCATGGCGGCAAGCTGCGGCTGCTGACGCAGTCGGCGCGGGCGGATCGGAAGGTTCAGCGGATCGGACATCCGTGGGAATTATAGATGATTCGACACCCTGTCGTAAGCCGCCCGATTGCCCGCACGAAGCAGGTGACTGTCCCAGACGTTTCCCGTCGGAACTGTTCGCGAGCCACCTGCGACCCTCGCCTCTGCTCCCTCCCGCCCGCGAACGTCCGATAAGAAGACCTTGCGGCCAACGTCGCACGTAGTATTGCTGTGCGGCGCATCCACCCCGGCCGATAGGTGCAATATGATGGTGATTCGACCGGTAACGGCGGCCGATCTGGACGCGATGCTCGAGCTGGCCGGCCTCGCGGGGGCGGGGCTGACCACGCTGCCTAAAGATCGCGACCTCCTCGCCAAGCGGATCAACAAGTCCATCGAAAGCTTCAAGGCCGCCGCGGATCGACCGGGTGGGGAATCGTACTTGTTCGTGATGGAGCATCAGGGCACCGGCCGCGTCGTCGGCGCGTGCGGCATCACGTCGAAGGTCGGCGGCTTCCAGCCGTTCTGGGGGTACAAGATCGAGAGCGTCCTGTTCGAATCGAAGATCATCAACGTCCGCAAAGAAGTGCCGATCTTGAAACTCTACGAGGATCACGACGGCCCCTGCGAGATCGGCAGCCTGTTCCTCCACCCCGACTTCCGCCACGGCGGCAACGGGCGAATGCTCCAGCTCGTCCGCTTCCTTTTCATCGCCGAGCAGCCGGAGCGGTTCGAGTCCACAGTGGTAAGCGAGATCCGCGGCGTGCTCGATGAGCGCGGCCATTCGCCCTTCTGGGACGCGCTGGGCCATCATTTCTTCGACATCGATTTCGCCGAGGCCGATCGGCTGAGCGTGGTCAACAAGAAGTTCATCGCGGAGCTGATGCCGCGACATCCGATCTACATCCCGCTGCTGCCGCCGGAGGCGCAGGCGGTGATCGGGAAACCGCACCTGGACTCGGGTCGCGCGGCGCGGAACCTGGAGAGCGAGGGGTTCGCGTTCAGCAACATGGTCGACATCTTCGACGCCGGGCCGGTGCTGAGCTGCCCGCGCGACCAGATCAGGACGGTCCGCGCGAGCCGAAAGGTGAAGGTCGCGGCCATCAGTGCGCCGCCTGCGGGCGCACCGGAGCATATGATCGGCACGGCGGGCGCCGGCATGTTCCGCGCGTGCAAGGGGCCTGTCGAGCCGACCGGTCCCGACGCCGTCGCCATCACCCCCGAGTGCGCCGCGGCGCTGGACGTCGGCGCAGGCGACGCGGTACGACTCGCGGAGCTCGACCCTCCGCCGCGGCTTCAGGTGCCCAAGCCGGTGTGACAACGCCTGACAGAAGAATCACCGCAGAGGCGTGCAGAGGACACAGAGGAAATGCAGGAGAGTAGGTAGCCGCGGATGAACGCGGATGAACGCAGATGAGGAAGAAGCTCATTTCTGATCTGCGTTCATCTGCGTTCATCTGCGGCTCCAACCTCTGCGCCTCTGCGGCAAGAGATGAGCAACGTGCGATGACCCACCGCCCCACGATCGTCTCCCACGACCCGGCCACCGGAGAGGTGATCTGGACCGGCCTCGCCTCGACGCCGTACGAGGTGGGGGTCGCGGTGGAGATGGCGCGGGCGGCCTTCGTCGGGCGGTGGATGGACGCGACGCTCGCGCAGCGCGTCGCGATCGCCCAGCGCTTCGCCGAACGGTTGCGCGAACGAAAGGCGGAGCTGGCCGAGATCATCTCGCGCGAGACGGGCAAGCCGCGCTGGGAGTCGGCCACCGAAATCGACTCGATGATCGCCAAGGTGGCGATCTCCATCCGCGCCATCGACGAGCGGCGCCGGCCGATGCAGAGCGTGGGCGGCGACGGTGTTACCGCGGCGACGCACTACAAGCCGCACGGCGTCGTCGGGGTCATCGGCCCGTTCAACTTCCCCGGCCACCTTCCCAACGCCCACATCGTCCCGGCGCTGCTGGCCGGGAACACGGTGGTCTTCAAGCCCAGCGAACTCGCGCCGTGGACGGCCGAGGCGACGCTCGACGTCTGGCGCGAAGCGGGATTGCCGAAGGACGTGATCCGCATCGCGCACGGCGGGCGGGAAACGGGCGAAGCGCTCGTGTGCCACGCCGACATCGCGGGCGTCTTCTTCACCGGCAGCCGCGCGGCCGGCGTCGCCATCCACCGCGCGCTGGCCGAACGACCACAGGTCATCGCCGCCCTGGAGATGGGCGGGAACAATCCGCTCGTCGTCTGGAACGTCGCCGATGTCGTCGCGGCGGCATATCTGACGATCCAATCCGCCTATCTCACGGCCGGCCAGCGGTGCAGTTGCGCGAGACGGTTGATTGTGTCGGCGGACACCGATGGTGATCGGTTTCTCGACGCTCTGGTCACGATGATCGCGCGCGTTCGCGTGGGCCGATACGTGGACCAGCCCGAGCCGTTCATGGGTCCGGTCATTTCCACCAGCGCGGCGGAGCGACTGCTCGCGGCGCAGGATGAACTGATCGCGCTGGGCGCTCGCGCGATCGTCCCCATGCGGCCTCTGAACGAGATGAAGACGCTGCTCTCGCCGGGGTTGATCGATACCACGTCCACGCGCGAGTACCGCGACGAGGAGCACTTCGGCCCGCTGCTACAAGTGATCCGCGTGAACGACTTCGACGAGGCGATCGCGGAAGCGAACGAGACGCGCTACGGTCTGTCGGCGGGGCTGCTCAGCGACGACGGCGCGCTTTACGAGCGATTCCGCCGCGATGTCCGCGCCGGCGTGATCAACTGGAATCGGCCGCTCACGGGCGCGAGTTCCGCGCTCCCGTTTGGCGGCATTGGCGACAGCGGGAACCACCGCCCGAGCGGATTCTTCGCCGCCGACTACTGCTCGTATCCGGTCGCGTCGCTCGAAGCGGATCGCGTGACGATGCCCGCGGTGCTTTCGCCGGGGATCACGTCGTGAGCGGCGCGGTTGAAGTCAACTTCGACGGCCTCGTCGGCCCGACGCACAACTACGCCGGGCTCTCGTACGGCAACCCCGCCTCGATGACGCATCGCGGCACTGTATCGAGCCCGCGCCAAGCTGCGCTGCAGGGGCTGGCGAAGATGAAGTTCCTCGCGGATTTGGGGCTGAAGCAGGCCGTGCTCCCGCCGCAGGAACGGCCGGACGTTTCCACGCTGCGGCGGATCGGCTTCTGCGGGAGCGACGCGGATGTGTTGGCCAAGGCGCACCGCGACGATCCGATTCTGCTCGCGGCCGTGTGCAGCAGTTCGAGCATGTGGGCCGCCAATGCCGCGACCGTCTCACCCGCCTCGGACACCGCCGACGGTCGCACGCACTTCACGCCCGCGAACCTCGTGAGCCATTTTCACCGGTCGCTCGAAACCGACTCGACCGCGACCGCGTTGCGCGCGATCTTCCACGACGAAACGTTCTTCGCGCACCATGCCCCCCTCCCTGCGACGACCCACCTTTCCGATGAAGGCGCCGCCAACCACACACGGCTGTCCGCACGTCACGGCGAGCGCGGCGTCGAACTATTCACCATCGGCCGCATCGCATTGGATCCCGCTTCACCGCTGCCCAGCCGGTTCCCTGCCCGCCAGACGCGCGAGGCGTCGCAAGCGATCGCGCGGCTTCACGGCCTGGATCCCGCCCGCACGATCTTCGTCCGCCAGAACCCCATCGCCATCGCCGCCGGCGCGTTCCACAACGACGTCGTCGCCGTGGGCAACGAGAGCGTCCTGTTCTGTCACGAACTCGCCTTTGCCGACCGCGATCGCGCGGTGGATGAGATCCGACAAACGTTCGCTCGCACCTGCGCGCGGGAACTCGCACTCATCGAGGTGCCCGATGCGATCGTCCCGCTCGCCGACGCCGTCGCCTCCTACCTGTTCAACAGCCAGCTCGTCACGCTGTCGGGCGGCGCGATGGCGCTCATCGCCCCCGTGGAGGCCCGCGACAATCCCAGGACCCGGCCGTTTCTCGACGACCTCGTCTCCCGCGGCGGCCCCATCCGCGCGGTCCACTACGTCGACCTCCGCCAAAGCATGCAGAACGGCGGCGGCCCGGCGTGCCTGCGCTTGCGCGTCGTCCTGACCGAAGACCAGCTTCGCGCCACCCGCCCAAGCGTGTTCCTCACCGACGCGTTACATGCCCAACTGAAGTCCTGGATCGAACGACGCTATCGAGACGCCCTTCGCGACGAAGATCTCGCGGACCCGCAACTGCTCGACGAGGGCCGCGCCGCACTCGATGAGTTGACGAGAATCCTCGGGCTGGGCTCGCTCTATGAGTTTCTGGCGTAGCCACTTCTCGACCAGCCGCCGCCAACCCCGTAGCTGTCCCGACTCCCGCGAAATCGCGCGATCGCTCGCAACAAACCCGCCCCTCGCCCGATACGTACCGTCGGGACCGTGGTATAAGAGAGATGGTGGCGGGCAAGCTATGAAATGGACGGGGACCTTCGTCTTTGCGGCTATCGCGTGTGTCATCCAGCCAGCGCTGGCAGCGCCCCCGGCGCACCCCGTCGACTTCAACCGCGATATCCGCCCGATCCTGTCCGAGAACTGCTACGTCTGTCACGGTCCCGACAAGAATAAGCGCAAGGCCGACCTCCGACTGGACACGAAGGAAGGCATCTTCAGCACGCCGGACGAGGCGACGATCGTCGTCCCCAGGGAGCCGGACAAGAGCGCCTTGCTCCAGCGCATCTCCACCGACGATGAAGACGATCGTATGCCGCCGAGCAAGACCGGCAAGACGCTCAAGCCGGAGCAGGTCGCGCTGATCAAGCGATGGATCGAGGAGGGCGCGGAGTGGAAGGGTCACTGGTCGTACATCAAGCCCGTTCGGCCTGAACTGCCGCCCGGTGGGGCCGGGGGCTTTGTCCGGAATGAGGTCGATCGGTTTGTCGCCGCGAGTCTGAAGGATGCGGGTGTCGCGCCGTCATCGGAAGCCGATCGCGTCACGCTCATCCGCCGGCTGTCGTTCGACCTGACCGGGCTCCCGCCGATGCCGGAGGAAGTCGCGAAGTTCCTCGACGACAAGAGCGCCAGCGCCTACGACACCGTCGTCGACCGCCTCCTCGCCTCGAAGCATTACGGCGAGCGCATGGCCGTCTACTGGCTCGACCTCGTCCGCTACGCCGACACCGTCGGCTACCACGGCGACCAGCCGCGGCAGATCTCGCCCTACCGCGATTACGTCATCAACGCGTTCAACGACAACAAGCCGTTCGACCGGTTCACGGTGGAGCAACTCGCCGGCGATCTCCTGCCCGACCCGACGACCGACAACAAAGTCGCCTCCGCGTACAACCGCCTCCTCCAGACCTCCGGCGAAGGCGGCGCGCAGGCGAAGGAGTACATCGTCAAGTACGCCGCCGACCGCGTGCGCAATGCGTCGAGCGTCTGGCTCGGCGCGACGATGGCCTGCTGCGAGTGCCACGACCACAAATACGACCCCTTCTCGCAGCGCGACTTCTACACGTTCGCCGCGTTCTTCGCGGACATCCAGGAGATCCCGATCTCCGTCCCGCAGCCGGAACTCTCGATCCCCGACGACAAGCAGAAGGCCGAGCTCAAGCAGTTCGACCGGAAGATCGCGAAGCTGAAGACGACGCTGGCCACCGCCACGCCGGCGCTCGCCGCGGCGCAGAGGGAGTGGGAGCGGTCGCTCAAGGACGACGACAAGATCGCGTGGACGGTCATCACGCCCGTGGACGCCCGCTCCACCGACGGCGGCTCCGTTCGCCTCCTGCCGGACGGGTCGGTGCTCGTCACCAACGTCAGCAGCGACACGAACACGTACACGATCACCGGGACGACGATCACCAAGAGCGTCACCGCCATCCGGCTGGAAGCGCTGCCGGACGGAAGGCAGCCGTCCAAGGGGCCGGGCCGCGCACCCAACGGAAACTTCGTCCTCAACGAGTTCTCCGTGAGCCTCGCGGATGGTCCCGCCCTGCCCGCGGCGGAGGCGGCCAGGCTGGCGACGCCGCCAACGACGCGTCCCGTCGCCCTGCGCAACGCGACGGCCACCGTCGAGCAGACCGCGTTTGCCGAAACGCTGCCGCTCAGGAAGTACGCCGCCTCCTACGCCATCGACGGCAAGCTCGATCGCGCGCAGGGTTGGGCGATCCTTCCCGAGAAGGGCAAGGACAGCTACGCCGTCTTCGAGACCGCCGAGAGCTTCGGCGACGGCTCGCCGCTCACGTTCCGCGCTGAGCTGGTCCATAACTTCGGCTCGCAACACACGCTGGGCCGGTTCCGCATTTCCGTGACGGATGCCCCGCGTCCCGTCGCCGCGCGATCGACCAAAGAACTGCCGCCGGAGATGGCCGAGATCCTCGCGATCGAACCGTCAGCCCGCTCCGACGCACAGCAGCGGGCGCTGGCCTTCCATTACCGCTCGATCGCGCCCATCCTCGACCCTGTCCGCAGCGAGTTGGCCTCGACGAATGAGGCGAAGAAGCAGTTCGACGCCACGATCCCGCGCACGCTGATCTCCGTCTCGGGTGCGCCGCGCGTCACGCGCATCCTCGGCCGCGGGAACTGGCAGGACGACAGCGGCGAAGTCGTGCAACCCGCCGTGCCGCACTTCCTCAAGCAGCTCGACGCGAAGGACCGCCGCGCGACGCGCCTGGACCTGGCCAAGTGGTTCACCGACAAGGACAACCCGCTCGTCGCGCGCGTGTTCGTCAACCGGGTGTGGGCGCTGCTCTTCGGTCAGGGGCTGTCGAAAGGCCTCGAAGACCTCGGCAGCCAGGGCGAGTCGCCGACGCACCCGGAACTGCTCGACCACCTCGCCACCGACTTCGTCGAGCACGGCTGGGACGTGAAACGCCTCGTCCGCCAGATCGTCACCAGCGCCGCCTACCGCCAGACGTCGCGCCCGACCAAGGACCTGCAGGAGCGCGACCCGTTCAACAAGCTCCTCGCGCGCCAGGGCCGCTTTCGGTTGGACGCCGAATTCGTGCGCGACAACGCGCTGGCCATCAGCGGCCTGCTCGTCCCCACCGTCGGCGGGCCGAGCGTCAAGCCGTACCAGCCCGCGGGTTACTGGGACTTCCTGAACTTCCCGCTGCGCACCTACGACCAGGACAAGGGCGAGCGGATCTACCGCCGCGGGATGTACACCTGGTGGCAGCGGACGTTCCTGAACCCGAGCCTGCTCGCGTTCGACGCCCCATCGCACGAAGAGTGCACCGCCCAGCGCGTGCAGAGCAACACGCCGCAGCAGGCGCTCGTGCTGCTGAACGACATCACGTACGTCGAAACGGCGCGCGTCCTGGCCGAGCGGATGATCCAGCAAGGCGGCGCGAGCGACGTCGACAAGGTGCAGTGGGCCTACGCCCGCGCCGTATCGCGCCCCGCGACGCAGGCGGAGGTCGAAGTCTTGACCGACATGCTCGCCAAGCACCGCAAGGCGTTCACGGCCCATCCCGATGAAGCGAAGAAACTGATCGCGACGGGCGAGTTCGCGCAGGCGAGCGACGTCGACGCGGTGGAGCTGGCCGCGTGGACAAACGTCGCGCGGACGATTCTGAACCTGCACGAGACGATCACGCGGAATTAGGGCACGGCCGAGAGGCAAAGCGACATCCTCCCTCTCCCACGGTACTCCGGGGGAGAGGGCGGGGGGAAAGGGGCGAACGACGCTCGACGTGACGCGCCGTTCGTTCGCCGAGAAGCGCGGACCCCGCGATCGAACGGTGGTTCTTCCGTGCGCGCCGCGCGGCCCGCACCCCCCCCCCCACCCC
>JBAUGM010000580.1:0-2392 GCA_049679725.1 Tepidisphaeraceae bacterium | reverse complement strand
CGCCACGCGCGGGCGAGGAACGCGCCGGGCACGCCGGTGAGCAGGATGAGGAGCCAGTACGGCGCCGCGACCGCCCGCCGGGTGAAGTTCGTCCCTTTCGTCGCGATGACGAACCCGCCCCACGCGTACGCGGATGGGTCGTTCTTCGCGACGTCTTCGATCACCGTGCCGGCCTTGCCCGTAAAGCGATACCGGCCCCACTGCGGCGCCGTCGGCCCCCATTTCCCGCGCGGCTGGCTCCACCCGATGCGCCCGCCGGCGGACTCGATCATGTGCGGGCGGGTTGGCGTTTCGAAGAAGATCGAGTCCCAGACGAAGTAGCTGCGCACCCAGAGCACCGCGAAGGCGAGGGCGAGGGTGAGGGTGACGACAACGATCAGCGTGGAGAGGAGTCGCCGCATGTGCTTCTGACCCCCTCTCCCTGTACCCAGGGAGAAGGCCGGGGTGAGGGCCTGCTTCTATTCGTTCGTTCGGCGTTCGGCGTTCGATGTTCGATGTTCGATGTTCGTCCTGATTCGAATGAAGACGAACATCGAACATCGAACGCCGAACATCGAACATCGAACGCAAGATAAAGACGCGAAGGGACAGGGGACAAGAGGCGTCGTCACGCCTTCCCCGGCCCGTCCGATTTGGCCGCCGCCTGGGTGGTGGGGGTGATCAGGACTTGCCCGACGCGCCGGTGCTGCACCGTCACGACGCGCACCAGGTAATCCTCCCCCAGCCCCACCTTGTCGCCCGGGCGCGGCCAGCGGTTGAGCTGCTGGATGATGTACCCGCCGATCGTGTCGACGTCGCCGGAGTCGAAGTGCGTCATCGTCAGCGAGAGCTTCTCGCGCAGCTCGTGCAGCGGGAACAGCCCGCTCACCTTGAAGCTCTCGCCCTCCATGACGAAGCTCTTCCCCGACGCGGCGTCGAACTCGTCCTCGATCTCGCCGACGATCTCCTCGATCACATCCTCCAGCGTCACGATCCCCTGCGTCGCGCCGTACTCGTCCACCACGACGGCCATGTGCGCGTGGCTGGTCTGGAACTGGCGCAGGAGTTTGGGGACGGGGAGCAGCTCGGGGACGAACAGGACGTCGCGCTTGATCTTGCGCAGGTCGATGTCGGCAGACCCGATCACGTGCACTTGCGAGCCGGGCTTGCCGTCGGCGATGGCGATGGCCAGCCCGTCCGGCGTTTTCTCATCCGCGAAGCGCAGCTTGCCGGGCACGAGCTGGAGCTGGTGGAACAGGTCCTTCACGTGGACCATCCCCACGACGTGATCGACATCCTTGTCCACCAGCGGCAGGCGCGTGTAAGCGGTCTTGCGGACGGTCTTGAGCACGTCGCCGATGGGCTGGTCGAGCTTGAGGTAATCGACCTGCGTGCGCGGGGTCATGATCTGGCGGACTTTTAAGTCGCCGAACTCGAAAGCGCTGGTGAGGAGGCGCTCGTTGCCCTTGGCGATCGTGCCCTGCGCGACGGCCTGGGCGAGGAGCCCTTTGAGCTCCGCCTCGGTGTGGGGCATGCCGCCGTGGGCGTCGTGGGTGATGTTCACGCCGCTGAGGCGCAGCAGGACGTTGCTCGCGGCGTTCAGCGCCCAGATGACGGGGTAGAACAGGTACGTGAAGAGGACGAGGGGCACGGCCAGGATGGGCAGGATGCGATCGGGGTAGAGGATGGCCCAGTTCTTCGGCGCCACCTCGCCGACCACCACGTGCAGGGAGGTGCTGATGCCCAGGGCGATGACGATGGCGATCGGATGATGCGTGCTGCCCGGCGGGGGGTGGATGCCGAACCAGTTCAGCACCGGCTCGATCAGCGCCGCGACGGCCGGCTCGGTGACGTACCCCAGGCTCAGGCTGGCGATGGTGATGCCGAGCTGGCAGGTGGAGAGGTAAAGGTCGAGCTTGCGCTTGATCTCCAGGCTCAGCCGCGCCAGGAGCCCGCCGCCTTCGGCCTCGGTTTCCAATCGTGACTGCCGCGCCCCCACGGCGGCAAATTCCGCCGCGACGAAGTACCCGTTGAGGGCCACGAGCCCGAGCGTGGCCAGGATCTTCCAGAAGGTGTCCACTCTCTGGGCGGTTGTACATCGCCGCGCGGGGAGGGGGAAGTGGCGGCGGAAGTGGTGGAGTGGTAAAGGGGTCAGACACCGATTCCCGTCCCGCCGTGCGGTAGCGCCGTGGTGGGCGGCGGTTGAGCGGACGGAATCTCGGGCGCGTGCGTGCCGTGTTCCCTGCGCGGGCGGCCGTGCGGACGGAGGGTGAACGAAAGTCCCAGCGTCGCGGCCGTCGCCGATTGCCACGTCGGCGAGCCGTAGGGCGCGCCGCGGTTCAACGAACGCCGCAGCGCCGCCAGCTCCGCGTCGGTCTGCGGCGTGTTGACCAGATCGAGCCAGTCCTGCGGC
>JBAUGM010000579.1:0-6103 GCA_049679725.1 Tepidisphaeraceae bacterium | reverse complement strand
GTATCGGACAGTATTGCATGCTGAGGTACTCCGAAGCATCTGGCTTCACCGACGGATCGGCCAGATCCTTCGGAGTACCTCAGGATGACAACGTTCGAGAATCGTGCGCTCCCATTTAGCGCGCGAGCGATGTCCTCCCTCTCCCCGGCGTACCGGGAAGAGGGAGAGTGCTTTTCGACTTCTCACACACCTTCTATGACCGCGGCCCATCCAGCTCCGGGCCCATGTAGAGGAACGTCATGTTCTGGCAGATCACGACCGTGCTGAGCCAGAGGCAGACGTATACGCTGAGCCGCGCCGCCGGCGGCCAATTCCGCGAGAGCTCCAACCCGATGGGGGCCATCAGCATGGGCATCGCCCACAACATGAGGCGCGCGTTCTCGCCGGGGAAGATGGAGACGGCGAGTGCCATCGTGATCTGCAGCAGCCCGAGGAACACCAGGCGACCCATGGGGCTGCGCCACCCTCCGCCGCTGCGCCAGGCGGCGAACGCGCCCGCCGCCGCCAGCGGGTAGCTGATCCAGCCGGTTCCCAGCCCCACGTCGTAGACGTCCCACGCGCTGTGCAGCGGCCAGGGGCGGCCGAGGTCGACGATGATCGATTCCGCCCGCGCGGTCGACATGTTGAACGTGGCGATCATGTCGAACCCGGTGGCGGCGTGCAGAAGGAGGTACAGCACCACGATCGTCACGAGCACGATGAGCGATCGCTCGATCGCGCGCTTCAACCCGGCCGCGCCGCTGTCGGAGACGTGCAGCAGCGTGTAGACGGCGAGGAACACGCCGAGCATGAGGAACATCGAGGTGGCAAACAGCAGCAGCGCGAGCAGCGCGCCGAAGGCGAACGCGTACGGCCGCCCGCCCGGGCGCAGGGCGGCGGCCCAGGTGATCAGCAGCAGGCAGCCGAGCGCGGGATAGACCTGATCGAACTGCGGGAGAAAGAGGATGAGCGACGGGCACAGCGCGAAGAAGCTTGCGCCGCAGAACGCGGCTGGCTCGTCGCCGCCGAAGTAGCGGATCAGCGCGTACGTCGCCCCCACGCCCGCCGTCGCCAGCAGCGCAATCAGCAATCCCCCCGCCAGCGCGGCGCCGTCGCCGGCGCCGAACAGGTTGATCATGCCGATGTAATAGAGGATCAGCCCCGGCGGCTTGTACCCCGCGTGGAGCATGAGCATCTCCATCAGCTGCGGATAAATCTCCATCCAATCGCGGTAAGACGCCCCCGCTTGCATCTCCTTCACGAGCACGTCGGCGGCGTTGTAGTAGCTGGTGTTGACCGAGTTCTGAACGATCATCGCGAGCCGTTTCAGCCCTCCCATCCCGCCCGGGGGCTGAGCGGCGATCGCCGCCAGCTGCAGGGCGAGCGTGCTCAGCATGACCAGGCCGATCGCGGCCCGACGCCCGATGCGCCCGCGGTCGCGCATCACGTGCGCCACCACGAACGGCACGAACGCGAGCGCCATCGTCCCGTACAGCCGCAGCGCGGGCAGCCGCCGCCACGACCACGTCCAATAGATCGGCCCGTTGACGCGCGGCGTGTGACGCAGGATCAGCACGACCATCACGCTGGTGAGCAGGAGGACGATCGCGAGCTTGAGCGCGACGATGCCCGCACGACGGGGCGCATCGGGTTGTTCCAGTTTCTCCGTCCCGCTCACGCCGGCTCCCGGGTCGTCGTCGTCTTCATGGTTCGCGGAGCATAGCGACCGGGTATACTCTTTCGCACCCATGGCCAAGAAGCAGCACGCGCCGCCCAAGACGTTCGAAGAAGCCCTCGCCGAGCTGGAGCAGATCCTGACGGATATCGAGAACGGCGAAGTCGGGCTCGAGGAGAGCCTGGTGAAATATGAGCGGGGGAACTTCCTCATCGGGCATTGCCGCGGGGTCCTCAACCGGGCGGAGAAGCAGATCGAGTTGCTGAGTAAGGCCGCCGACGGGGAGCTTGAGGCTCAGCCGTTAAACGAAGACGAAACCATCACTTAGGATTCGTTTCGACCGCGCCAGATCGCGTGAAAGTCCGTCGCGCGACCTCCGTCCGACATACTATTCATACTCTTTGTTGTGAAACGCCCGTCGCGTCGGCGTCTGTAAGCTGTGGAGTGCCGCCGAGGAGAGATTCACCTTGCCCCCGCCTGCCGAGACTGATCAGAACGCCGCGATCGAGCTGCTGAAAGCGGATGGGCAGCGCGTGACGCGATACCTCCACGAGGTGCTGTCGAACCGCGCGACCACCCCGGCGAAGCTGCTCGAATCGATCGAGTACAGCCTGATGGCCGGCGGGAAGCGCCTTCGGCCGGCGCTGGTGCTGGAGTGTGCGCGGGTCTGCGGCGCCGAGGACGAAAACAGCTCCCGTCCCTGTCTTTCATCGAGCGAAAACCAGGACGGGGGCAAAAACCGGGACGGGGACGGTTTTTTGTCATCGACTCGTCCTTATTCCTCATCGGCGCTGGCGGCGGCGGGGGCGATCGAGTTGATCCACACGTTCAGCCTCGTGCATGACGACCTCCCGGCGATGGACGACGACGACCTGCGGCGCGGCCGGCCGACGAACCACAAGGTCTTCGGCGAAGCCATGGCCATCCTCGCCGGCGACGCGATGGTGACGCTGGCGTTCGAGCTGCTCGCGACGCAGGCGAGCCCGGACGTCGCCCCCGCGCTGATCCGCGAGTTGGCCCGCGCCGCCGGCCCCGAAGGCATGATCGGCGGGCAGGTGCTCGACATGGCGGGCGAGAACCAATCCCGCTCGCTCGATGAATTGCGACGCATCCACCGCATGAAGACCGGCGCCCTGCTGACCGCGGCGTGTCGGCTCGGCGCCTTGTCCGCCCAAGTTGGCGAGGCCGCTTTAGCGGCTGTGTCTTCCTACGGCGAGCACCTCGGCATCGCCTTCCAGATCGTCGACGACGTCCTTGACCTCACCGCGACCCCCGAGCAACTCGGCAAGCGCACGAACAAGGACGCGGGCAAGGGCAAGAACACGTACCCCGCCCTGATGGGCCTCGACGCCAGCCGCGCCGCCGCGCGCGAGCACCTGGACGGAGCGATCGCCGCTCTGTCCGACTTCGGCCCCCGCGCCGAGCGGCTCCGAACGCTCGCGCGGTTCGTGGTGGACCGAACGAGTTAGAGCCGATACAAAAGGTTTCGGCGTGTGCTCCGCCCCGCGGGGCCGGATCGCAACTTTGCACGCTGGGGGAGCATGGTCGCTCCTTAGGAAAGCACGTAAATGTCAGTCCTGCAACGCATTACGTCCCCCGCCGACCTGCGCAAGCTCTCCCCCGACGAGCTCAAGACGCTCGCCAGGGAGATGCGCGACCGCATCTTCTCCGCCGTCAGCAATAACGGCGGGCACCTGGCGTCGAACCTCGGCGTCGTCGAACTGACCATCGCGCTGCACTATGTCTACGACTTCGGTCCTTACCCTGAAGGCCCCGATCGCCTCCTCTTCGACGTCGGCCATCAGTGCTACCCGCACAAGATGCTCACCGGGCGCACGGAGCAGTTCGAGCGGCTGCGCAAGAAGGGATCCGTCAGCGGCTTCCCCGCGCCGGAGGAGTCGCCCTACGACCTGTTCTCCGTCGGCCACGCCGGCACCGCCATCAGCACCGCCGTCGGCATGGCGCGGGGCGATGCGCACCTGAAGCGCGACAATCACGTCGTCGCCGTCGTCGGCGATGCGTCGATCGTCAACGGCATGGCGTTCGAAGGCCTCAACAACGCCGGCACGCTCAAGCGCCAGTTGCTCATCATCCTCAACGACAACGGGATGAGCATCTCCCAGCCGCAGGGCGCGTTCAGCCAGTACCTCGAGCGCGTCCGCGTCAGCACCACCTACGAAGAGTTCAAGAAGATCTCCGAAAGAATCGTCCACAAGCTGCCCACGGGCGTGGGCAACACGATCGAGCACATGTGGCACGGCTTCAAGGACGGCGTGAAGCACGCCATGTGGCCCGGCCAGATCTTCGAGAGCCTCGGCATCAAGTACATGGGCGCGATCGACGGCCACGACCTGCCCGGCCTGGTGAACATGCTCGCGGAGCTCAAGCACGTGAAGTCGCCCGTGCTGCTGCACGTGAAGACGGTGAAGGGCCAGGGGTACGAGATCGCCGCGAGCGAGCCGACGAAGTTCCACAGCCCCGCGGCCTTCAGCGTGAACGGCTGCCGCGTGGAGATCACGAAGGCGACCGGGAAGTCGTGGACCACCGCCTACGCCGACGCGATGATCGCACTGGCGAAACACGACCCGCGCGTCGTCGCCCTGACAGCCGCCATGCCCGATGGCACGGGCCTCTCCAAGTTCGAGAAGGAACATCCCGGCCGCTACCACGACACCGGCATCTGCGAGAGCCACCTCACCGCCATGGCCGCCGGCATGTGCAAGGCCGGCATGCGGCCGTTCGCGGCGGTCTACTCGACATTCATCCAGCGTGCGTTCGACCAGGTGTGGCAGGAGGTCGCGCTGAACGGGATGCCGGTCGTCTTCTGCATGGACCGCGCCGGGTACGTCGGCGATGACGGGGCCGTGCATCACGGATTCATGGATCAGGCGTTCCTCCGCCCGATGCCGGGGATGGTGCTGATGGCGCCGAGCGACGAGGCGGAACTAAATCGCTCGCTGCGGCTCGCGCTGAGTCTCGAAACGCCTTCGGCGCTGCGCTACCCGCGCGACAACGTGCCGGCGGTGAACTTTGAGGACGAGATACAACCCGCGGAGCTGCGCTCCGCCGCTAAATTGGAGTGGGTGGTTGGAAAGTCGCGCGTTCTGCGGGAAGGGTCCGACGCCACGCTTATCGTCTACGGCGCGCTGGCGCAGAACGTCATGATCGCCGCCGAGGAGCTGGCGTGCGAGGGGATCAACGTCGAAGTGATCGACGCCCGCTTCTGCAAGCCGGTCGACGGCGAGATGCTCGCCCGCGTGCTGAAGTCGAGCCGGACCGTGCTCACGATCGAAGACCACGCGCTGCAGAACGGCTTCGGCAGCGCGGTGCTCGAGTATGCCGTCGCCCACCACCTGCCGACGGCTTGCATCACGCGGCTGGGCATGCCCGACCGGTTGATCGCACACGCGACGCGGAAGGAACAGCTCGCCGAAGTCGGCCTCGACGCCGCGGGCATCGCCCGCAGCGCCCGCGATGCGATCCGCAGCGACCAGTCGCGGCTGATCAACGCCGAAGCGCGGTAGCGCGCTCTCGCAACGCTTCTACCGGCACGTCATCCTGAGGCGAGTCTTACGAGCCGAAGGATCTCGGGCTCCTGAATCGCTCTCGGCTTCGAGATCCCTCAGGTCGCCTTGGCTCCCATCGGGATGACGTCGTTCACCCTGTCGAACGCGCGCGGAGGACCGGGCCAAGGAACGATCGCCCGATCCGAGGGTGAAACTTCTGTTCGTGGCCGATCGATCGCGAAATGTCATCCTGAGGTACTCCGAAGGATCTGGCTTCACCGACGGATCAGCTGGATCCTTCGGAGTACCTCAGGATGACAAGCTGGCGCGGCCACAAGGATGAGTTGCACCCCCGATCCGACGGGGATGTCAGCTTCGATTGCCGCGGGCGCGCGCGTCGTTTAGACTTTGCGACAGCGACGCGCGTGCGCTTCTCTCGGTCATTTGCGCAGTCGGGTCGCTTGGCCCATATCCCCCACTGGAAGGAGATCCCCATGTCGCAAGTCCCCCCGCCGATGTCCGCGCCGCCGATGGGTTACCAGACGCCGCCGCCCGCCAAGCCGCAGGGCATGGCCATCGGCGCACTGGTGTGCGGCATCCTGTCGATCGTCCTGTCCTGCTTGTGGTTCGTCTCCATCCCGCTCGCCCTGGTCGCGATCATCCTCGGCGTGATCGGCAAGGGTAAAGCCGCGCGCGGCGAAGCGGGCGGCGAAGGCATGGCCAAGACCGGCATGATCCTCGGCATCGTCGGCATCGCGCTGGGGATCCTGCTCATCGTCATCGGCCTCGCCACCAAGTCCGTCCTGGAGAAGAAGGGCGCCGAATGGCAACAACAGCTCGAGCAGAAAGCCAACGAGATGGAACAGGCGGCGGAGGAAGCCGAACGCAGCACCCCCACGACGAGCCCGACAGCGCCGTAGACTAAGTTTCACAGGCACAGGCC
>JBAUGM010000578.1:0-8681 GCA_049679725.1 Tepidisphaeraceae bacterium | reverse complement strand
GAGTCAATCATGACGCTTTCCGCATCACCTTCGATGACCTGGTACGAGCGCCAGCTCCGCCGCGTCCCGCCTTTCGCAGCCATGGCGGTGTTGGCGATCGGCGCGCTGGCGCTGCTCGGGTGGGCGCTGGACAGCGAAGCGCTCAAGAGCCTTCTCCACCCCACGCGCAACCCGATGAACCCGACGGTGGCGCTCTTGTTCATCATCACGGGCGCCGGCCTGTGGTGGCTGCGTGATGAGCCCCCCCTGCGCTGGAGACGCCGCGCGGCGCAGGGGTGCGGGGCGCTGGTTGCGCTCGTTGGAGCGCTGCGATTGCTCGCATACGCCGCCAATCGAGATGCCGTCGTCGACCAACTGCTGTTTCGCGCGCGTCTGGCGGGCGACGTGATGGCGCCGAATACCGCCGCCACGTTCTTCCTCATCGGTCTTGTGCTGGTCGTGCTCGACGAAAGGACGCGGCGCGGGTTTCATCCGGCGCAGATTCTCGTTTTCACCGCGGGGGGCGTGGCCTTGTTCTCGCTGGCGGGGTTTCTCTACGAGAGTCCCCAGTTCACCGGGATGAGCGGGTTCATCCCGATGGCGATCAATACGACCATCGCGTTCGCGCTGCTCTGCGCCGGGCTGCTGTGCGCGCGCCCCACGCGCCAGCCGATGGCGACGCTCGTGAGCGACACGCTGGGCGGCACCATGGCGCGGCGGCTCGTCCCCGCCGCCCTGCTCGTCCCCCCGCTGCTCGGATACCTCTGCCTGCGCGGCGCCGCCATGGGCTTCTTCGATTCCGAAGCGGGTCTCGCGCTGTTCGTCCTGGCCAACATCGTCGTCTTCAACCTGCTCATCTGGTGGTGCGCGCAGATCGTCCGCGTCAGCGACACGCGCCGCCGGCTGAGCGAAGACGTGCTCCGGCAGAACGAAGAGCGCCACCGCGCCGTCATGGAGCAGGCGGCCGAGGGGATTTACCTCGTCGACCTGAACACGAAAAGAATCGTCGACGCCAACCCCGCCTTCGAGCGGCTGCTCGGCTACGCGCACGGGGAAGCGCTGAACACGAGCGTTTACGACCTCGTCAACGACACCCCCGCCGGCATCGACGAACGATTGCAGCACCTCGTCGAGACCGGCGCGCCGACGCGCGGCGAGCGTACCTACCGCCGCAAGGACGGCGCGCTCGTGGACGTGGGCGTCAGCGGCGCGGTCATCTCCTACGGCAGCCGTCACGTCGCGTGCACCGTGGTCCACGACATCACCGTGCGCAAGCGCTTCGAGCGCGAGCTGCACGAGAAGAACCGCCAGCTCGAAGAGGCGATCGGCTCGGAGCGCGATGCCCACGAGCAACTCAAGCGCGCGCAGAGCCAGCTCGTGCAGAGCGAGAAACTGATCGGGCTCGGTCAGATGGTGGCGGGCGTGGCGCACGAGATCAACAACCCGCTCTCGTTCGTCGCCAACAACGTCGCCGTGCTCCAGCGCGATGCGCGATCGCTCTGCGAGCTGCTGAAGCTGTACGAGAACGCCGATGCGCTCATCGCCGAGCGCAACGGCGAGCTGCTCGCGTCGATCCGCGCGTTATCGGACCGCGTCGACCTGCCCTACACGATCGCCAACCTCGACGACATGCTCGCCCGCTCGCGCGACGGGTTGCGGCGGATCCAGCAGATCGTCAAAGACCTCCGCGACTTCGCCCGCCTCGACGAGAGCGACCTGACCGCCGTCGACCTCAACGCCGGCGTCGAGTCGACCGTCAACATCATTCAGGGTCACGCGAAGAAGAAGCGCGTCACGATCGAGCGGCGGCTGGAGCCGTTGCCGCTGGTGACGTGTCACCCCGCGAAGGTGAACCAGGTGGTGATGAACCTCGTGTCCAACGCGATCGACGCCTGCCCGGAGGGCGGGCGGGTGACGATCATCACCGGCGCGAACGGGAACCAGGCGCGCATCGAGGTGTCCGACACCGGGCCGGGCGTGCCCGACAGCATCCGGCAGCGCATTTTCGACCCGTTCTTCACGACCAAGCCGCCGGGCGAGGGAACGGGGTTGGGTTTGAGCATCAGTTACGGCATCGTGAAGGATCACGACGGCACCATCGAGGTGACGAACCCGCCGGAGGGAGGCGCGAGGTTCGTCGTCACCCTGCCAATGACCCGCGTTCAGTAGAAGAAGACAGAACGCAGAGACGCAGAGATGCAGAGCTAGGAGGAGAGAAGACAATTCTAATTTCTGTTCTTGAGCTCTGGCCTTCTTTTGCCTTTCCTCCTCCTACCTCTGCTTCTCTGTGTCTCTGCGTTCTGGGGAGTTCGATACTTGACAAACATCATTTATCGAAATCGTTGGCATAAAATTCGCCGGCAGCCGCCCGGCGCATTTCTCATTTTCCGACCTCTGCTTCTCTCGCAAACAAAAGGCGGAATCGCAGAGACGCAGAGAAAGGGAGGTAGGACGAGAGAGAGCAAAGCAATGTCAGGATTGAATAACTAATGACAATTGTCTTCTCTCCTCCTAGCTCCGCTCCTCTGCTTCTCTGCGGTTCCGTCTTCTTCCACCTCCGAAAGATTTGTCCCCCGCGCCCCGTCCCGGTATTGTTCCACGTGGAACATCACGCCCGCCTGGGGCGGGTAAGGAGAACACTCGATGGCGGAAGCGTCCAAACCCAAGTCGCGCCTCGGCCGGGGGCTCAGCAGCCTCATCTCCATTTCGTCCGGCCCGGTCGAGGCGGAGATCCCCGCCCACTCGGCGGTCCCGGCACCCCTGCCGCCGCCGCCAGCGCCATCGCCAGCATCTCCCGCACCCGCGCGGGCATTGTCCGCCGCGCCCGCCGCGCCCGGCGGAAGTCCGACAGAGCTGCCGCTGGCGTCGATCACGCCCAACCCCCATCAGCCGCGACGCGATTTCAATGACGCCAGCCTGGCTGAACTCGCCGCGAGCATGAAATCCAACGGCGTGATCCAGCCGATCATTGTCCGACAAGTGGGGGACACCTCGACAAGCTCGGTGCAGGCCACCTCGACGGGCTCGGTGCAGGCAACGTACCAGCTCATCGCCGGTGAGCGGCGATACCGCGCCGCCAAGCTGGCCGGGCTCGAAACCATCCCCGCCATCGTTCGCAACGTCGACAGCTTTACCCAGGCCCAGATGGCCCTGGTCGAGAACATCCAGCGCGAAGACCTCAATCCCATGGACCGCGCCCAAGGGTATCGCGCCCTGCTCGATCAACTCGGCCTGACCCAGGCCGAGCTCGCGGTCCGGCTGGGGGAGGACCGCAGCAGCATCGCGAATTTCCTGCGCCTCCTCGATCTCGCTGCGCCTGTCCAGGCCCTGGTCCGTGCCGGGCGGCTGTCGACAGGGCATGCGAAGCTGCTGGCGGGACTGTCGGACACTGTCGAACAGGAGCGAATCGCCAACCTCGTCGTCGCCCAGGACTTGTCGGTCCGCAATCTCGAGCGGCTTCTCGCGGGATCACCCCCTCCGCCCCTCAAAGCGTCGGCTGCGACGTCCGCTCACGTCCAGGATCTGGAAAAGTCGCTCGCCCGACAGTTGGGGATGCGCGTGCAGGTGCGCACGATGAAGAAAGGGCGCGGGCGCCTGGTCATCCACTATGCCTCGCTCGATCAGTTCGACGAGCTCCTCAACCGCCTGGGCGTGCAGTCGGAGTAGATCACGAGGGAGCGAGCGCCGGCCGCTTGCGCCGCGCTGGCCTTCAACATCCGGCTCGTTAGCATACGCTAACTTCTGGCGCGCGTTACCCGATCGGAACGGTGCCGACACCTCGCCCGACAGCTGTCCTGACATCGCGTGCAATCGAAGAGCAAAGACAAACGCAGAGGTGCCGAGAAGCAGAGGGAGGAGGAGAAAGTCGCATTTCTTTGTCTAGACGAAGCACGATCGCTCTAGTCTGGCTGATCGCTGACCGCTGATAGCTGACAGCAACCGGACATAGAATGCTATATATGACCGACATCCCCGCCCCCGTGTCCGACAATCGCCCGACAGACCTGGCGATCATCGGCGCCGGTCCCGTCGGCTTGTTCGCCGCCTACTACGCCGGGCTCCGACAAATGTCCGTCACGATCATCGACTCCCTCGACGTGCTCGGCGGGCAACTGGTGACCCTCTACCCGGAAAAATACATCTACGACGTCGCCGGCTTCCCCAGGGTGCTCGCCAAAGACCTCGCCCGCGACCTGGTCGCGCAGGGGACGCAGTACCACCCGCAGGTGTGCCTGGGCGAACAGGTCACCGACCTCGACTTCCACGAACCGTCCAAGATCTACACCGTCCGCACGGACAAGTCTTCCCACGCCGCCCGCGCCGTCCTCATCGCCGCGGGCGTCGGATCGTTCCACGCCAAAACCTTGTCACTGCCCGGCGTCGAGCGCTTTGCCGGTCACGGGCTGCACTATTTCGTGAAAGAGCTCACCCCGTTCCGCGGCAAGCGCATCCTCATCGTCGGCGGGGGGGACAGCGCCGTCGACTGGGCCAACATGCTCGTCGACCAGGCCGAGGAGGTGACGCTCATCCACCGCCGCGACCAGTTCCGCGCGCACGAGGATTCGGTCGCGAAGATGCGCCGCGCCCCCGTCGTCATCCGCACGCCCTACGAGCTGAAGTCGATCGACGGCAACGGCCGGGTGGAGCGGGCCGTCATCTATCACAATCAGAGCAAACACGAGGAAACGCTCGACGTCGACCACGTGCTCGTGAACATCGGCTTCGACACCACGCTCGGCCCGATCACCCACTGGGGACTGGAGATCGAGGGCGGGCAGGTGAAGGTCGACGGCATGATGCAGACCAATCGCCCCGGCATCTTCGCCGCCGGCGACATCGCCACCTTCCCCGGCAAGCTGAAACTGATCGCGACGGGTTTCGGCGAAGCCTGCATCGCCGTGAACTACGCGAAGCATTACCTCGACCCCGCCGCCAACATCTTCCCCGGCCACAGCTCGAACCTGAAGCCGCCGGTGAAGTGATCTTCGAAATACGGGGCGTCAGACGGAACGCAGAGAAGGGGAGGCGGGACGAGGAAGGCCTGCGATCGAATCGTTCAAAATAACCGTGACAGGGACAGTTATTTCTTAGGTCCAAAATAACCGTCCCTGTCACGGTTATTTTGTCTTCCCCTATGCCTGCAAAACAACTCCGCGGAATTCCAATACCGCCGAAGTGATTTCCCACTACGCTGAAAAAATGACGCCTCCGCGCCCTTTGATTGTCGTTTTTCTCCTGCTCTTCCTCGCCTGTCGCATCGACCTCCACGCCGCCGTGCGGCTTCCCGTCGTCTTCGGCGACGGCATGGTGCTGCAACACGGCCGGCCCGTTCCCGTTTGGGGCGACGCCGCGCCAGGCGAAGCCATCAGCCTCTCCGTCGGTGGCAAACCCGCCGCCTCCTGCGTCGCCGATGGTTCCGGCCAGTGGCGGACCGTTCTTCCCGCCATGCAGCCCGGGCCCGTCGGTGACCTCGCCATCGAAGGCAAGAACCAGATCGTCCTGAAAAACATCCTCGCCGGCGAAGTCTGGCTCTGCTCCGGGCAATCGAACATGCGCATGCCCGTCGGCCGCGACGCCCACTTCAACGGAGTCCTGAACTGGGAGCGCGAAGTCCGGGACGCCAACCACCCCGGCCTCCGCTTTTTCGACGGCACGTGGAAGGTCTGCTCGCCCAAGACCGCCGGCGAAGCCTACGCCGTCGCCTATTTTTTCGGCCGGGATTTGCACCGCGATCTGAACATGCCTGTCGGCCTGCTCGAAGCCGCCGTCGGAGGCTCCCCCATCGAGGCCTGGGTTGCCCCCGCCGTCTGGACCGATGACCTCAAACGCCGCTGCGTCGAAGCCTACCGCCCCGAATACGCCGTGCGCATGGAGGAGTACCGCAAGAGCGTCGATGGCTGGGAACAAGCCGTCAAACAAGCCGCCGAACAAGGAACGAGCCCCCCGAAACAACCGAACCCGCCCGGCTCCCCCGAAGCATACCCCGCCCGCGCCTCCGCCCTCTACAACCGCCTCATCCAGCCCCTCGCCCCCTACGCCGTGCGCGGCGTCCTCTGGTATCAGGGCGAGACCAACGCTTGGCGCATCGAACCCTACCGCGATCTCCTTGCCCTCCTGATCTCCGGCTGGCGCGAACAATGGAGCGATCCCGACATGCCCTTCCTCATCGTGCAACTCGCCAACTGGGGCCAGGCCGAAAAACACACCCGCGCCGCCGGGCGTTGGCCTGAACTCCGCGCCATGCAAGCCGACGTCGCGCGCAACACTCCGCATTGCAGCCTCATCACCACCCTCGACGTCGGCGACACGGTCGACCTCCACCCTCCGAACAAACAGGAAGTCGGACGCCGCGCTGCGCTCGCCGCCCTGCAAAGCGTCTATGGCAAAGATCTCCTCGCCCGTGGCCCCGAGCCCACCGCCGTCAAATGGACCCCCGGCGGCGCCCGCATCACCTTCGACCACACCGGCGCGGCCCTCACCCTCGACGCCCCCCAAGGCGGCTTCGAACTCGCCGGCAACGACGGCAAATTCTTCCCCGCCGAAGCCCGCGTGGACGGCCCGACCGTCATCCTCAGCGCTTCCGAAATCAGAGGCGTCCCCCGCCAAGTTCGCTACGCATGGAAAGACGATCCCACCGGCCTCCTCCACAACAGCGAAAACCTTCCCGCCCCTCCCTTCCGCCGCGAACGCGAGTAGAAATCGTCATGGGTTGACGGTGAAAGGGCGGCGAACATTTCCGGGCGGAAGGACGCGAAAGGGGGACACTGCTACTTTCTCGTCCTGCTGTCGCGAAAAGGGGGACACTGCTACTTCTTGCGGGGCGGTCGGTTATCTTTTCGCGCCATGGGCAGACACGCGCGAAAACCGGCGGATGATTGCGTGTATCACGTGTTCAATCGCGGCAACTGCCGCATGGACATCTTCGATAAACCGGGCGACTTCGCCGCGTTCATCAAGCTCCTTGAGGAGGCCCGAAAGCGAACGGGGATGCGCATCCTCGGCTATTGCCTGATGGACAACCACTGGCACCTCGTGCTGTGGCCGAAGCACGCGGCGGACCTGGCGCGGTTTATCGGGTGGCTCTGCACGACGCACGTGCGCCGATGGCGGGCGCATCGCGGGAACGTCGGCGAAGGTCACGTCTACCAGGGCCGCTTCAAGAGTTTCATCGTCGAGCGGGACGAGCACCTGCTGATGCTGATGTCGTACGTCGAGGGAAATCGCTTGCGCGCCGGATTGGTACGACGCGCGGAGGACTGGCCGTGGTCCAGTTTGGTGGCCGCCGCCGGCGCGGACGAGATCGCGATCGAATTGACTCCGTGGCCAGTCGATCGTCCGAAGAACTGGCTCCAGATCGTCAACCGACCGATCGATGACCGGACCGTGGCGCGGCTTCGCACGAGCATCGCCCGCGGGCGCCCGTTCGGTGATCAGAAGTGGGTTGAACGCACCGTCCGCCGCCTGGAGCTTCTCTCCACGGTGCGCGACGCGTGGCGCCCACGAAAGGCAACGCGCGAAGGCGCGCAGTGAGTAGCAGGATTTATTCCCCCCTATCCCCTCCCAATAAGTAGCAGTGTCCCCCTTATGCCTCTGAACCGCGCACGCGCCCGACCTGCCGGTGCAGTAGGCCAGCGACGCAGAGCGGACGAGCGCGTGCGCTCACGGTTCGGCCGTGGGGTGGCAAAAGGCTCTGTCACCCGGATCACGGCCGGTCCACGTCCATGGCGAACTGGTGGCGCATCTGGCGGCGCGTGGCTTCGACCAGCAGCGGCAGGTCGCGGTCGGCGCGGAAGCGCAGGGGGCGGCCGGGGAGGAGGTCGCGCATGCGCTGGGCCTCGGGGATGTTGGGATCGATGCGCACGGAATAGAAGTCGGCGAAGTCGTGGCCGTTCACCTGCGTGAGCGTGGGGAGGGCGAACGACTGCGGCGCGGCGTCGCGCGCGAAGGGCAGGCCGGGGACGAGCCACGGATGAACGGTGTCGTCCGACAGGCCGACGTCGAGTTGGCGCTTGAGCGGCCGTCCGCGCGACCACCACAAGCCTTCGACGGCGCGCGCGGCCAGCTCCGTCTCCTCGGGCGACACCGCGCCGAGTTCCGCGAGCTCCTCGCGCAGCGCAACCGTCACCGCTTCGTCGAACGTGCGACCCGAGGCGCGGTCGCGCAGCGCCCGGCCGGCGACGCGCAGGCCCACGACGTGCGACATCGCATCATCATAGGTGAACGACGAGTGCTGCTCGGTGAACATCGGCACCGTCCGCCAGCCGAACCAGGTGATCACTTCGTGCCAGGTCATCATGAGGTACGCAACGCGCTGGCCCGTGCGGATCGCGACCTCGTCGGCGAGCGGATAAGTAGCAGTGTCCCCCTTTTCTGGCTCCTCCCTTCCTGGCTCGTCGAGCGGATAAGTAGCGGTGTCCCCCTTTTTCCCGCTGGGCGCGTCGGCGGGGGATGCTGACGGCCAGCCGACCGGGTGGCGGAGGGAGACGAAGAAGTTCGAGCCTTCGATGGTCGTCAGCGTCACCTGGCCGGACTGTTCGCGCATGGCGGAGCGCACGCGGTCGGCGCAGTAGCGGACGGTGTCGATGGTGATGCGGACGTGGCCGACGTCGATGAAGCCGGCGCGGGTGGTGTAGACGATGCCGCGCCCGCCCTCGCCCGCGCGGAAGGCGCGCGGGGCGCGCTCGTAGCGGTGCGCGCCGAGA
>JBAUGM010000577.1:0-2927 GCA_049679725.1 Tepidisphaeraceae bacterium | reverse complement strand
GAAGCACTTCTCGATCCCGAGATCCCTCGGTCGCTTAGGCTCCCTCGGGATGACGTGTGTCGTTTCATGACACACGGCGCCGCGCCACTTACGTCCCCACCAACTCCACCTCCACCGTCTCGCGCCCCTTCGCGAACGTGAAGTCTTGCTTTGCCCCGTCGACGTCGACGCGGATGACATCGCCCTCTTTGAACTCCCCGCCGAGGATCTTCTGCGCGAGCGGGTTCTCCAGGCGCTGTTGGATGACGCGCTTGAGCGGTCGAGCGCCCAATGTCGGGTCGTATCCTTCATCGGCAAGGAGCTTCTTTGCTTCGTCAGTCAGGACGAGTTTCAACCCGCGCTGAGCGAGGCGCTTGCGCAGGTTCTCGAGCTGCACGTCCACGATCAGGACCAACTGCTCTTTGCGCAACGGGTGGAACACGATCATCTCGTCCACGCGGTTGAGGAACTCAGGCCGGAACTGTCCCTTCAATAAATCCTTCACCGCCGCCTCGATCTCCCAGTCGTTGGCGCCTTCGCTGGTCAGCGTCTGGATGCGGTCGGAGCCGAGGTTGCTGGTCATGACGATGACGGTGTTCTTGAAGTTGACCGTCCGACCCTGCCCGTCGGTCAATCGGCCGTCGTCGAGCACCTGGAGCAGGACGTTGAACACGTCGCGGTGGGCCTTCTCGATCTCGTCGAACAACACGACCGCGTACGGGCGGCGTCGCACCGCTTCGGTGAGCCGTCCGCCCTCCTCGTACCCGACGTAGCCCGGCGGGGCGCCGATCAGCCTCGCCACGGAGTGTTGCTCCATGAACTCGCTCATGTCGATCCGCACCATCGCGTTCTCATCGTCGAACAGGAACTCGGCCAGCGCGCGCGTCAGCTCGGTTTTGCCGACGCCGGTGGGGCCGAGGAACATGAAGCTGCCGATCGGGCGGTTCGGGTCGCCGAGGCCCGCACGATTGCGCCGCACCGCGTTGGAAACCGCCTGCACCGCGTCGATCTGCCCGATCACGCGGGCGGCGAGCCGCTCTTCCATGTGCATGAGCTTCTCGCGCTCGCCTTCGAGCATCTTGGTGACCGGGACCCCGGTCCACCGCGAGACGACCTCGGCGATCTCCTCCGGCGTCACCTCGTCGCGCACCAGTCCCGGCGCGCCGGGATCCTGACCGATCTGCCGGACGCGGTTCTCGGCCTCGGCGAAGCGCCGTTCGAGGTCGCGCATCTCGCCGTACTGGATCCGCGCCGCCGCCTCCCAATTGCCCTGTCGCTGGGCCTGTTCCAGCCCGGTCTGAAGCCGGTCGCGCTCGGCCTGGATGTTCTTCACCGTGTCCATCGCCCCTTTCTCGCTCTCCCAGCGGGCGGTGAAGGCGCTGTTGCGCTCCTGTAGCTCCGCCAGCTCGCGCTCGGCCTTCTCCAGTTGCTTGCGCGAGGCCGGGTCCTTCTCCTTGCGGAGGGCTTCCAGTTCGATCTGGAGCTGCATCATCCGTCGGCGGATCTCGTCGAGCTCCGCGGGCATCGATTCGTTCTCGATGCGCAATCTCGACGCCGCCTCATCGATCAGGTCGATCGCCTTATCCGGCAGGAATCGATCGGTGATGTAGCGATCGCTCAGCGTCGCGGCGGCGACGATGGCGCTGTCGGTGATGCGCACGCCGTGATGCGTCTCGTAGCGCGGCTTGAGCCCGCGCAGAATGGCGATCGTGTCCTCGACGCTCGGCTGGCCGACGTAGGTTGGCTGGAAGCGGCGTTCCAGGGCCGCGTCCTTCTCGATGTGCTTGCGGTACTCGTCGAGCGTCGTGGCGCCGATCGTGCGCAGCTCGCCGCGCGCCAGCGCGGGCTTGAGCAGGTTGCCCGCGTCCATCGACCCCTCGGCCTTGCCCGCGCCGACGACGGTGTGCAGCTCGTCGATGAACAGAACGATCTTCCCGTCGCTCTCGGTCACTTCCTTGATGACGGCCTTCAACCGGTCCTCGAACTCGCCGCGGTACTTCGCGCCGGCGACGAGCGCGCCCATGTCGAGCGCGATGAGGCGCTTGCCCTGGAGCACGGCCGGCACGTCGCCGTTTGCCATGCGCACCGCGAGCCCTTCGACGATCGCCGTCTTGCCGACGCCCGGCTCGCCGATGAGGACCGGGTTGTTCTTCGTGCGCCGCGCGAGGACCTGCATCACCCGTCGGATCTCCTCGTCGCGCCCGATGACCGGGTCCAGCTTGCCCTGCTCCGCCATCTCAACCAGGTCCCGGCCATAGCGCTTCAGCGCCTGGTACTTCTCCTCGGGGTTCTGGTCGGTCACGCGCTGCCCGCCGCGGATGTCTTTCAGCGCGGCGAGGATCGCATCGTGCGAGACGCCGCTCTGCTGAAGCATCGCCTGCGTCTCGCTCTTCACCTTCGTCAACCCGAGCAGGAGGTGCTCGGTGGAAACGTACTCATCCTTCAGCCGATCCGCTTCCTTCTGCGCCTGGTTGAACACATCCTGCGTGGTCCGGGCCATGCCCGTCTGCGTCCCGGTCGCGCGCGGCAAGGCATCCAGGGCGATGCCCACGTCCGCGGAAACCCGCCCCACGTCCGCCCCGATCTTCTGCATCAGCGGCAGGACGACGCCCTCCTTCTCGCCCAACAATGCGGCGAGCAGGTGCAGCGGCAGAATCTCACTGTGATCCCGCTGCTGAGCGAGTTCCTGACCACGGACGACGGCTTCCTGAGCTTTGATGGTGAACTTGTCGAATCGCACGAGATACCTCCGCTTGGGTCAAAGCAAAGGTGGGGCCAGTCGCTTACGAAGGGACGACTGCAACCTCAAGTTACGCGGCATTTTATGTGCGGGGTTTCGAAGCGGTCCACAACAAACTGCCAGACCGCGCGCCTGGGCGATCGAAGCTGCAAGTTTGGCACCGTGCACATACCGGGGAATGCGCGAGCAAGGGAAAGCCTCTCCACGC
>JBAUGM010000576.1:0-9297 GCA_049679725.1 Tepidisphaeraceae bacterium | reverse complement strand
TTCGCCCGTTTTCCTCCAAGCAGAGGGCGAACACAAGGTTCGCCCCTACGAAAGACGTTGCGGGACCAGATGAGTCTAGGCGTGACCCGGTTCGATCGTGCGCGCGGTGATCGGCTCTGCAAGTTCCTCATCCATCCGCTCGACGTGCGGCTTGTGCTTCGCCTTCCCCGGCGGCTTCGGGCCGCCGCCACCGCGTCTCGTGAACAGCCGGCCAAGCCCCGCCTGCATATCCATCATGAGAGACATGAGCGTGGGCGTGAGGAACAGGGTGAAGACCGTGCTGACGAGCAACCCGCCGATGACCACGGCGCCCAGCCCGCGGTAGAGTTCCGACCCCGCCCCGCCGCCCAGCACCAGCGGCGCCATGCCGGCGACCGAGGTGATGACGCTCATGAAGATCGGCCGAACGCGCGTCTGCGTGGAGAGGGCGATCGCGTGCTGGCGGTCCATGCCTTCGCGCATGTAGTTCAGCGCCTGGTGCACGATCAGGATGGGATTGTTCACGATCGTGCCGACGAGGATGACAAAGCCAAGCATCGTCAGCACGTCGAGCAGCGCGCCGTTGGTCTTGTGCAGGATCCACAACCCCGCGAAGCCGCCCACAAGCGCGAACGGCACGCTCATGATGATGACGAACGGGTGCAGCCAGCTCCCGAACAGGGCCGCGAGGATGAGGTACGTGAGGATCGCCGCCATGCCGAACACGCCAAACGGCACGCCGGACTTGGGCAGGAGCAGCTCGCGCCAGTTGGTCGACGTCGGGAAGAACGCCTTCTGAAAATTCTCCAGCTTGTCCGCCGAGCCGGCGCTGCGGACGACCATGTCGTTGGTGATGATCCCCTGCTGGCGCAGCGGCGTGATGACGCTCTCGAACAGCGCGGTCTGCGCTTCCTGCACCGTCAGGTTCGACGGGATCTGAATCGAGAGGGTCACCGCCGGCTGTTCCTCGATGCGGCGGATGCGCTGCGGCGCTTCGGTGGGCAGCAGCGTGGCGACGGCGCTGAGCGGGACGACCATGCCGTTGCGCGTCGCCAGCGGGACGTCGCGCAGCGCATCCGCCTGGGTGATGCGCGTTGCGTCGACGGGCGAACCCGTGTTGCTCATGACGGTGAGGTCGATGCTCTTCGCCCCTTCGCGGTAGTCGCCGATGATCTCGCCATCGACGGCGACGAGCGCGGCCCGGCGGATGGAGTCGGTCTCGACGCCCGCCGACGCGGCGCGGGCGCGGTCGGGGATCACTTGCGTTTCCGCCCGCCCGATCGCGAAGTTCTGCGGGTTGGGCAGGGCGAAGGCGTTCATCTTCTGCATGATCATGCCCTGCGCCATCCCCGCCGCGACGCGGACCTTCTCGTAGTCGGGGCCGGAGATGTTCACGTCGACGCTGCTGCCGAACGTGTCGCCCAGGTCGAAGATCGCGGCCTGGAGGGGAAAAGCGAAGCTGCCGGGAATGCCCTGCGCGGCTTGCGAGAAGAGGTACTTGAGCGATGCGACGTTCTCGCCGTCGAGGCTGGTCGCGCCCATGAAGACGTTGCCCTCGAAGGTGACGAAGAAGAAGTTGTCGATGCCCGCCGGCGCGGGCGAGCGCTTCATCTGCTCGAGCTCGGCAACCATCTGCTTGCTGGCGTCGGCGAAGACGTCCGGCGGCATGCTCGCCTTCATTCCCGCGAGCTGCTGCTCCATCATGGGGACGATCATCGTATCGCGCGCCTTGATCCAGCCGTCCTGCAGCTCCTTCAGCTTCGCGCGCTTGTCGGCCAGCACCTGCTCGCTGTCGCCCTCCTCCGGGCCCACTTCCCACCACGGCTGGATGGTGCGCTCGATGTGCGTGCCCATCGCGCGGAACTCCTCGATGGAATAGCCCGGCGGCGCGAGCACGAACGCGAAGACGAGGTTCTGGTTGCCCGACGGCAAATACGTGCGCGGCGGAATGAGATACCAGCTCCCCGCCAGCGCCAGCACGATCATCACAACGACCAGCGCCACGCGGCGAATGATCCCGTGCGTGAACCACAACGTCAGGTTGTAGAACGCGCGGCTGAGCGCCCCGGCGGCCCGACCGATCGGTGCGGTGATCCGGCCGAGCCCGGTGTTGATCTTCTCCTCGTGCGCTTCGGCGCCCCCGCCGCCCTCGACGAACCCGCCGGGCATCTTGCGCAGGAACAGCGTCGCCAGCACCGGAATCACCGTCGGCGAGACGAACAAGTACAGCAGCAGCGAGATGCTGATCGCGATGCTGATGTCCTGGAACAACTGACCGGCCTCCTCCTTGATGAACACGACCGGCAGGAAGACGGCGATGTTCGCCAGCGTGGCGGCCAGGATGGCGCCCCACACCTCGCTCGCGCCCGCGATGGCAGCCGCGAGCCGGTCCTTACCCATCTCGCGGTGGCGGAAGATGTTTTCCAGGACGACGATCGTGTTGTCGACGCCCATGCCGATCGCAAACGTCAGCCCCGCCATGCTGATGACGTTCAGGTTTCGCCCGGTGAGCGACAGGCCGAGGAACGTGCCGATCACGCTGACGGGAATGCTGATGGCGACGACGAGGGTCGCGCCGATGCTGCGCAACGTCAGGAACAGCACCGCCGCCGCGAGAAAGCCGCCCAGGAGCAGGTCGGAGGCGGCGTTGTCGACGCTCTTGCGCACGTAGACGGTCTGGTCGTAAACCTGGAACAGCTCCAGGCCCCACCCGCGGGGATGGAGGATGTTCTCGTTGACGCTGGCGATCTGGCGCTTGAGGTTGTCCATCACCTCGATGACGTTCGTGCCCGTCTCGCGCTTGGCGTTGAGGGCCATCACGTCCTGCCCCTGCGAGCGCACGAACGACGTCTGCCGCTTGAAGCCGATGCCGACCTCGGCGACGTCGCTGACGTAGACGGGCGCGCCCGCATCGGTCCAGCCGACGACGGTGTCGCGCAGCTGTTGCGGGTCGTCGTACTGCCCGATCGCGCGGACGGAGACGTCGCGCTTGCCCTGCGCCACCGCGCCGGCGGAGACGTTTCGGTTCTCGTCGCGGAGGGCTTCGACGAAGTCGTCGATCGTGACGCCGCGCGACGCGAGCGACGCCAGGTCGACGCGCACCTGCATCTCGCGCACGCGCCCGCCGAGCACCTGCACGTCCTTCACGCCTTCGCCGCGCTCCAGCTCGGGCTTGACGAAGTCCTGGAGGAACTGCTCGAGCTCGACCACGTCGCCGCGGAAAAGGCTCGCGTCCCCTTTATCTGCGGTGATCTTCGAGGGATCGTTGTTGATGGGGCGAACGAGCATCCACGCGATCCAGTCGCGCGAGCTGGAGTCGACCGATTCGATCACGGGACGGTCCGCATCCGGCGGGTACTCGCGCACCTGATTCAGCTTCTGCTCGACCTCGTTGATGATCCGCGTCTTGTCGATGCCGACGTAAAACTCCAGCCGCACCGTGCCGAGCCCTTCGACGGCTTCGCTGGTCATCTCGCGCAGGCCGGGGATGGTCTTGAGGACCTCTTCCTGCTCCTGGAGGATTTCCTGCTCGATCTCCTGCGGCTGCGCGCCGAACCACGTCGTCTGCACGCTGACGACCGGCTGATCGACGTTGGGCGTGAGCTGCACCGGGACCTGGAAGAGCCCGATGAGCCCGAAGATCACGATGAGGATGACCGTCACCGCGACGGCGACGGGCTGGCGGATGGAACGTTCGATGATGGACATAGGAGTTTACAAGCACGAAATCCGAAGCACGAAATCCGAAACAAATCCCAATGAAGAAGAATGGAAATGATTCAAACAAGTCGTTTCGATTTTTCTTCTTGTTTCATTGGAGTTTGTTTCGGATTTCGTGCTTCGGATTTCGGATTTACTTCGCCGCCGTTTGCGTCGTCGGCGGCGCCGCGTTCTGCACGATCAGGTCTTCGCCGCCGCGCAGCGCTTCGTTCCCCCGCGTCACAACGACGTCCTTCTCCGTCAATTTGCCGGTGACCGAAACCTTGTCGCCCACGCCCGGGCCGATCGTCACCGGCACCGACACCGCCTTCCCCTCGCGCGCCGCGATGACGCGGTGCTTGTCGCCGTTGGTGACGACCGCGTCGCGCGGGACGAGCAACGCTGCGCCCTGGCTCTGGCTCGTGATCGTCGCGCGGGCGAAGAAGCCCGGCCAGATCTTGTGGCCGGGGTTGGGCAACAGGATCTTGATGGGAAAAGTGCGGCTGGACGGATCCGGGGCGGGGATGATCTGATCGATCTTCCCGGCAAAGCTCTCTCCGCCGAGGGCGTCGATGGTGACGCTGGCGCCGTCCCCGACCTTGATCCGGCCGATGAGGCCTTCGGGGATGTTCACGCGGACGTGCAGTGGGTCAAGCTGCACGACGTCCGCGATCGGATCGCCCTGCTTCACCCACTGGCCAACCTCGATGTAGCGCTTGGCGACGACGCCCTCGATCGGGCTGATGATCTGCGCCTTGGTGATCAGCAGGTCGAGCATCGCGACCTGCGCCTTCTTCTCCGCGATCTCCGCGGTGCGCACGCCGACCGTCGCGGCGGCGACCTGCTGGGCGGTGATGGCGTCGTTCAGCTCCTTCTCGGAGCCGACGTTCGTCTCGAAGATCCGCCGGACGCGCTCGGTTTCCTTCGTCGCGTTCTGGGCCGTCGCCTTTGCCTCCGCCAACTTGGCGACCGCCGATTGCAACGCCGCATCCATCGCGTCGCGTCGCGCCTGGACGAGATCGGTTTTCCCCTTGGCCAGCACGGCGCCTTTTTCGACGCGCTGCCCCTCGTCGAACATCCGCTCCGCGACGAGACCGGCCTCTTCCGTGGCCAGCGTCGTGCGCGTCACGGGCTCCACCGACGCTACTAACGGCTGTGTCAGCGCCGAGGCCCCGCGCTCGACGGGTGCCACAACCACAGCCTGTGGGCCTTGTTGCGCGAGTGCGGGGGCGACCAATACCAGGAGGAGCAGAGGAGGGAAACGCATCAGGCCGGATGCTAGGCGTGGGGCGCGTGAGGCGTCAAACAGTTCCCCAAGTATGTCTAGGTCCCAATAAACGAACGACGCCAATCGAGGACATTTTCGATCGGCATCGCCCGTCGTACTGGTTGTTGGGGGTTAGTAGCGGTTGGCGTTCATCAGGATGCTGCCCGGCCGCGCGAATCGCTCCCATGACTCACCGTGGCACTTCGGGCAGACGCGCGGGGCGATTACCACGTCCTCCGGCTCGAACCCGCAGCAGCGGCACTGCAACTGGAACACGGCCACGCGGTGGGGAGATCGGTTGAACGGGTCGTACGTAGCAAAGTGACCTTGCGACGCGAACTTTTCCATACCGATGGACATATAACTCTCCTTCAGTCCGAGGCTTACGTTCTTCCCTAAACGGACAAAGGAGCAAGTTCGCAAAGGAGGTGCCACAGGGAACGCCACGCGGGAACCTTTGCGCAAGCCATCGAAAACCCGCGTGTTCCGCGCCACTTGAAAACAACGCGACCGCCGGGAGGGCGGTCGCGGCATGCGTCAGGGTGTCGGATGGTGGGACGATCGAGACGTTTTGTCACGCCTCGCTCAGCACGTCGTTCGGAAACGGCTTCACGCGACGTTCCAACTCGTACTGACGGAGCTTCCGCTGCAACGTGCGGACGGAGATCCCCAGCCGATTCGCGGCGTGCGTGCGGTTGCCGCCGCACTGGTCCAGGGCCTTGGTGATCGCGAGCTTCTCGAGCTCCTCCATCGTGAGGCCCGTCGGGATCTCCTTCGGCGCCGCGACGGCATGCGTGGACGCCTCCGCGATGCGCTCGGGCAAGTCGCGCTCCGTCAGCATCTCGCCCTCGGCGAGCACCATCATGCTCTCCAGGCTGTTGCGCAGCTCGCGCACGTTGCCCGGCCAGCGGTATTGCTGGAAGCGGCGCATGACCTCCGGCGAGACGCGCTTCGGCGCCGTGTGCTTGTTGGCCGTGATGTCCTTCAGGAAGTGCTCGACGAGGATCGCGACGTCGTCCGGGCGATCGCGCAGCGGCGGGAGCGTGATCGTGACGACGTTCAGCCGATAGTACAAATCCTCCCGAAACGTCCCCTCCGCCACCATCTTGCGAATGTCACGGCTCGTCGCGGCGAGCACGCGAACGTTCACCTTCCGATCTTCGTGCCCACCCACGGGCGTGACCGTGAACGTCTCCAGCACGCGCAGCAGCTTCGCCTGCAAACCGATCTCGAAATCCCCGATTTCATCGATGAACAGCGTCCCGCCGTCCGCCTGCTCGAAGCGCCCCATGCGCTTGTCGGTCGCGCCGGTGAACGCGCCGCGCACGTGCCCGAACAGTTCCGACTCGACGAGCGTCGCCGGCACGGCGGCGCAGTTGACGGCGACGAACGGGCCCTTCTTGCGATTGCTGTTGTGGTGCAGCGCCTGGGCGACGAGCTCCTTGCCCGTGCCGCTCTCTCCCAGCACCAGCACCGTGCTGTCGACCGGCGCCGCGCGCTGGATCTTCGCGAAAACGTCCTTCATCTCCTTCGACTGCCCGACGATCTGATCGAGGCCGAACTTCTGGTCCAGCCGCCGGCGCAGGTTGTCGATCTCCTTATCCTTGGCCATCCCCTCGATGGCCCGTTTGACGAGGAGAATCAGTTCGTCGTGGTTGATCGGCTTCGTCACGTAGTCGAACGCGCCCGCCTTGATGGCGCCGACGGCGCTGTCCACGCTGCTATGGCCGGTCAGAAGGATGAACTGCGTCTCCGGCCTGTTCTTCTTCCACAGTTGGAGCAAGTCCAGGCCACTGACATCCCCCATGTTCAGGTCGGAGAGGACGACATCGACGTTCTCGTCCATGTACCCCAGCGCCTTGTCGGCATTCTCCGCGCCGAGGACGGTGAACCCCTCCGCCTTGAGAATCTGGGAAATCGCCCGACGCTCCACCTCGTGGTCTTCGACCACCAACACTCGCCCTGCGTTACTCATGGGAACATCCTGAAAAGCCTGGCACTTACTCCGTTGCGACGATCCGCCGTACTACCCCGTTGCTCGCCCATCGCTCTGACTAAAAGTCATAGCATAGGCATGCGGTCGTCGGCAATGCGCGAAATTGCCCTGATTATCGCGCGATGACCGCAACCACGCCACAACGACCCCCACCCGACATTTTGAGCAGACAGGACCATGATACAATCGCAACTCGATGTTTAAGCGGGTTCGCCACCTCCATATTTCCCTCGCCGCCAAGTGCCAGCTCCTGTTCGGGGCGGCCGTCGTGCTCATCATCGCGGCGGCGCTGTTCGTGCCCTGGCAACGCATGGAGCAACTTATGGAGCAGCTCAACGAGCGCTCCGCCCGGACCCTCGTCGACCACGCCGTCGCCCAGCACGTGGCGATGGTGATCGGTCGATCCGGCGCCACGACCCGCCCCACGACCCAGGCCGTCTTCCCCGCCACAACCCAGCCGACGACCGGACCTGCTAACAATGGCAACGGCAACGGCAACGGCAACGGCTCCACCCCGACCCTGGCAGATGGCAGCGATCATCCCGCGCCACGGCTGATCCTGATCGATCGACTCGACGAGGCGCAGTTGCAGCTCACACCGTTCGAGAAGCTATCAGTCCGACGGCTGCGCGAGCGCCCGGAGCGCGAGTTCTACCACCGCTACTACGACATGCGCGACGGCAACGATGGCTATCGCTACGCGCGCGTCGAACAGCGCTGCGTCTCCTGCCACGCGCCCCCCGCCGGGGACATTGCCGCCACCGTCCTCTCCGCGACGACGTCGCCGACCACGACCGCCAGCGCGCTGCTGGCGATGAACGCGAGCAACCAATCCGCGGCCGCCGCGCCCGCCCGGTCTGCGTCCCATCCCGTGTCGCCCGTGTCGCCCACGAAGTCACAGCCCGACACCCAGCCCGCCGTCGCGCTCGCGGCGCCGGCGAACGACGTGATCGGCGTTGTCGCCGTCGACATGCCCTCGCAGATCGAGACCAACCAGCGCCTCCTCAACCGCGTCTTCATGCTCACGGCCGGCTTGCTCTCCGGCACGCTCGCAATCATCGTCTTCTACCTCATCACGACTCGCCTCATCCTCCAACCTGTGCGCGTCCTCCAGGAGACGGCCGAGAAGGTCGCCGAAGGGGACCTCAACATCCGCTCCGACATCAGCACGGGCGATGAGTTCCAGCAGCTCTCCGAGACGTTCAACACGATGCTGACGAACCTGAAGAACAGCGCCGATCAGCTCCGCGCCGTGAACAAGAGTTTGGATTTGAAGCTCGGCCAGCTCGCCGAGAGCAACGTCGCACTCTATGAATCGAACCGGTTGAAGAACGAGTTTTTGGCCAACGTCAGCCACGAGCTGCGCACACCGCTCAACTCGATCCTCGGCTTCACCGACCTGCTGAAAGAAACCGCCGCAACGACAGCCGACGCCAAGAGCGCCCGCTACTTGCAGAACATCCTCTACAGCGGCCGACACCTCTTGGAACTGATCAACGACCTGCTCGACCTGGCCAAGATCGAGGCCGGCCGCATGGACGTCCGCCCCGCCGCGATCTCTTTAAGCGATCTATTCGAAGGGTTGATCAGTGTCCTGAAACCGCTGAGCGAGACGAAGAACCTGACGATCGTCCCCACGATCAGCACGGACGTCCCGATCATCGAGACCGACCCGAGCAAGCTGCAACAGGTCCTCTACAACTTCCTGAGCAACGCGATCAAGTTCTCCCCGCCCGAAGGACGAATCGACCTCGCCGCCGAGCGCGTCGACGACGGCATTCGGATCGCCGTCACCGATCGCGGCCCCGGCATTCCGCCGGACAAGCAATCCGTCATCTTCGAAAAGTTCCGCCAGCTCGACGCCAGCGTCACAAGACAACACAGCGGCACCGGCCTCGGCCTCGCGATTTCCAAGGAACTCACCACGCTATTGGGCGGCGCCATCGGCGTGAACAGCTTGCCCGGCGCCGGCTCGACGTTCTGGGTAATGCTGCCGATCGCCGTAGCGCCTGCGGGCGAGCAGGATGCGCGGGGGAAACTGGCGTACGCATAAGCGCGATCGCGACTCCTTCAGCGTCGCTTCCCGGGACAGCTCCAGGCGGAAAACCGGGGGTCGGAAAACCGGGACAGATCTGGATTTTCCAGTGCAATATTCTCCACAAAACCCGAGGCGTTTTTGGATCCGAGCCTAGACTATTTCGGCCAGAATAATCCAGAGCTGTCCCGGTTTTTTTCACGTCCCGTTTTTTTTCATCCTACCGCGGCGGGATGAACATGCAGACCTTCCGTCCGTTCTCGCCGACACACGCGCTGGTCGTCGCGACGTTCGCGGCGACGGTGCTGGCTGCCGTGTGGC
>JBAUGM010000575.1:0-11337 GCA_049679725.1 Tepidisphaeraceae bacterium | reverse complement strand
GGCTACACGAAATGTCGCCTCGCTCTAGCCGCGGATGAACGCGGATGAACGCGGATGAACGCAGATGAACGCAGATGAACGCGGATGAACGCGGATGAACGCAGATGAACGCAGATGAACGCAGATGAACGCAGATGAACGCAGATGAACGCAGATGCGAAATCTCAGACTCTGAATTCATCCGCGTTGATCTGCGTTCATGTGCGGCTCATCACTCTTGAATGTAATCGGCGTTCATTCGTGCCCCAGCGGTGCCGAATCACCTTCCTCCTCATCGAACGTCTCCTCCGGCGCCCCGGGCTGGCCCGGCAGCGGGGCGTCGACGTAGGCGATCAGGTCGTCGCCGAGCTGTTTCTCCTCGTCCACGATCTTCCTCGCCCCGGGCGCGAGCCGGCTCGGGGTGGCGAAGCGAAGGACCACCCCCGCGGCCCGCATCGCAAGTTTGGTGTCATCGCTGGACAGTTGTTTGCGGAGGATGTCGAGGGCGGGGCTGACCATCGCCTGGATCTCGCCCGCCGACCGTTCCCAGAGGATCCGCCGCTGGCGGTCCATCTCGCGCTGGAAGGCGACCTTCTTCCGCCAGCGCAGGATGGTCCCGCGGTCGACCCCCAACTGCCCGGCGACCTGCTGGTCGCTCATCCCGCGCAGCAGAAGTTCGACCGCGTTTAACTGGCTTTGAGATAACTCGTTACGGGAGCGTAAGTAACGACTGACATCGCTCTCGCCCGAAGAAATATTGCGGCGCCCTGCTGTGCCGTGTTGCATCGGCCCGCGTTTCGATTCGCCGCTCGACATGACGCCTCCCCGGGTGAGCGTGGAACAACCTCGATCACCTCACAGAATAGTACCGTACAAAAACCGAACAGTCAAGTTTGATAGATTGGATTCAGCCGAGTACGACATCGTCGAGGCAGATGGAGGTTTTCGATGGCGATTGCAAACAAGACCACACGGGAATCGCTGCCCGAGACGTTCGAGGCGCTGTGCAACCTGCATTGGCCGCGCCCGATTCACGATGACGTCGATTTCGCGAACGCGCAGGACATCGTCAACCGGCTGGCGGTCCGTGGCCCTTATGCGCTGACACGGGGTCAGGCCGAGTACCTCGAGACGATGACCGTCCTGATGGAGACGTACGAGACGGCTACCGGTGCGATCGAGACCGACAAGTTAAACCCGATCAAGACGCTGAAGTACCTCATGGCCGGCCGCGGCATGAACGGTTCCGACCTCGGCCGACTGCTGGGGAATCGTGCGCTGGGCTCCGCCATCCTCCGTGGCTCGCGCAAGCTCAGCACCACGAACATCCGGACGATCTGCAAGCACTTTCAGGTGGGGGCGGGCTTGTTCGTGAAGTGAGCCAGAGCCATCTCCGAGCCGTGAGGTGAGAGAATTCAGCCACCGATGGCGCACCGATTCACACCGATGAAGAACAAAGAGAGAGTTAGCCGCAGATAAACGCAGATGAACGCGGATAAGAAATCTCAGATTCTGGATTCATCTGCGTTTATCTGCGTTCATCTGCGGCCTATCACTCTCGAATCGGTGTTCATCGGTGCCCCATCGGTGGCTAATTCGCTTCCTCCTCGTCGACCTGTGTGTCCGGAGCGCAACTGCTGCCTTCCGCGCCGCAAGTCCTGCGCGGCAGGACCTGCGCAGCGTGCGCGTCGATTCCTTCCCGTCCCTCTCCGAAAGATTTTCGGCACCTCGCGCAAACTCCCGTCGCTCCGTCGCTAACGCGCATTCGGCTCGGCAATTTGTCCGGTGCTCCACTCCCCGGCACGTCTCCGGCACGCGGATTTCTATAGGGCTCGCGGGCCATCAGGTTTTTCGTGCCCACGGAGTGACGTCACATGGATGTGTCGCAGATGCTCGGACAACGGATTGTCGAAGCCGCCCGCCTCATGGTGGCAGCGCACCTGCACGCGTCGCTCGACGAGGCTCGGAATTTCAGGCAGCAGGTCGTGATCGGCGGAGCCGGTCCTTCCGTGGCGCGTCAAAGCGGCCACGGCGACAGCTTCACGGACGAGGCGCTGCCAAACATCACCACGGACCGCGCCCGCCGGCCCGTGGCTCCCGCCGACGGAGGGGCCGAGTGATTTACGGCCTGTACTTGTCGGCCACGGGCGTCCTGTCCAATTCGTACCGGCAGGACGTCATTGCCAATAACATCGCCAACGCCGAAACCGTTGGCTTCAAGCGCGACCTGGCGCTGTTCCAGGAGCGCCTTACCGAGGCGCAATACCGCCGGTTTCGCGGCGGCATGATGGGCGGGCAGACCAACGACCTGCTCGAAGCCCTCGGCGGCGGGATGTTCCTCTCACCCACCGCCATCGATTCCAAGCCCGGCGAGCAGGAAATGACCGGCGGAAACCTCGACGTCGCCATCCAGGGCGAGAGCTTCCTCATGGTCAAGGATCACGACGGCGCCGCGCGGCTCACGCGCAACGGCAGCTTCATGATCGACGACACCGGCCACCTGATCCTCGCCCATTCCGGGCAGCAGGTGCTCGGCGCCGATCGCAAGCCGATCGTGCTCGACGGCGCGTTGCAGGGGAAGACGGAGATCGCGAAGGACGGGCAGATCACGCAGAACGGTCGCCCGGCCGCGCGGCTTGGGCTGTTCGACGTGCCCGACCTTGCCCAACTCACGAAGCGCGGGCAGATGCTGCTCGACCACCCGACCATGCAATCGCTCCCGGCGGCGGCGAACGCACAGTTCCGCAGCGGCGCGGTCGAGCGCGCCAACGTCGACCCGACCACCGAGCTCGCGCTCCTGATGGACGCCCAGCGCCAGCTCGAGGCCAACGCGAACATGATCAAGTACCAGGACGCGACGCTGGGGAAGCTCGTCAACGAGGTCGGGAAGATCTGAATCAAAGGATGAAGGAGGAAGGATGAAGGATGAATGAACACAAATGCGGGTAACGACCGATAACTCCTTTGTGCTGATTCATCCTTCATCCTTCCTCCTTCATCCTTACTAACCCATGGCCATCACCGCCCTCAACTCCGCCGCCTCGGGACTGAAGGCGCTGTCGACGCGCATCGACGTCGTGGCGAACAACCTGGCCAACGCCGAGACGACGGCGTTCAAGCGCAGCCGGGTCAACTTCGAAGACCTGATGTACCTGACGCTCAAGCAGCCCGGCACGCAGACGGCCTCGGGCGAGATCTCGCCGGCCGGCATCTTCGTCGGCCTGGGCGTGCGCATCAGCAACACGCAGCTCGACCTGGAGCAGGGGTCGCTGGAGCGCACCGATCGCCCGCTCGACGTTGGCATCGAGGGGCAGGGGTTTTTCAAGGTGAAGGTGATGGACACCGTCGGCGACGGGACGGCGTACACGCGCAACGGGAACTTCTTCGTCAACAACGAGGGCGAGCTCGTGCTGGGGATGGGCGACGGCTACAAGCTGATCCCGCCGATCAACATCCCCCCGGACACGACCGACATCAGCATCAGCCAGGACGGCAACGTGCAGGTGATCCGCGCCGGCCAGCAGGATGCGACGGAGGTCGGCCAGCTGCGCCTGACGAACTTCGTCAACCCGCAGGGCCTCAAACTCCTCGGCGGGAGCCTCTACACCGAGACGGCCGCCTCGGGCGACCCCATCGAAGGCAACCCCGGCGAAAACGGCACGGGCACGATCCTGCAGGGATTCCTCGAAGCGAGCAATGTCGACCCGGTGAAGGAACTGGTCACGCTGATTAAGACGCAGCGCGCGTTCGAGCTGAACAGCCAGTCGATCCAGACCGCCGATCAGGCGCTGCAGACCGTGGCCAATCTTCGACGCTTCTAGTTGACCTTAGCGACATTGAGGTTGCGATGATGAACAGGAACGGCCCCAGGCCACTCGGGATGCGCAAGACCGTGCAGTTGATGGTGATCCTCACCATCCTCGCCTGGGCGACGCAGACGTTGCTGAGCCAGTGGGGCTACGGCGCCGTGCAAGGCGGGCCGACCACGCGCGAATCGTTCGTCCCCGCGACGAGCGGCCGGGCCGCGGCCTCCGCGACGCTGGAGATGCGCGGCGAAGCCACCGTCATCGGCGGCGATGTGAAGTTGAAGCAGGTGTGCCGCTGGGACCAGAAGGACGCACCGTTCTTCTCGCCGATCGCGGACCTGGTGCTCGTCCGGCTCGGCGCCGATGCGCCGTACCGCGCGCTGAGCGTCGAGGAGATCAAGGAAATCCTCCACGAAGCCGGCGTCAATCTCTCGACCATCAACTTCGCCGGCGCCACGTCATGCACGGTCGATCGCAGCGATGTGGCGGTGGACGAGACGCAGGCGTTGCAGAAATGGATCGCAGCGCGCGAAGCGCCGTCGAAGTCGCAACCTGATGCGCAGGACGCAACTGTAAAGCCGCAGCCATCGGCTGCGCCGTCGAGCGCTACGCCTCCAGCGCCGGTCGAAACCGCGCCGGAACCGAAAGCGCCCCTCGCCTCCGAAGGCCCGTTCCACACCCTGCGCGCCATTCTCGCCGAGGACCTCGCCCAGCGCATCGCGCTCGACCCCAGGCAGCTTCAACTCGCCTTCAATCACAAGGACGACAAGGCCCTTAACCTCTCCGAACCGCAATTCCGCTTCCAGGTCGTTCCGCAGCGCGCCAAGAACCTCGGCCCGGTCACGTGGGAAGTCGAGATCATCACCGACACCGGCACCCAGCGGCTGGAGATCTCCGCAATGGCCAAGGCGTGGCAGGAGCAGATCGTGCTCGCCCGCCCGATCTCGGCCAGGCAGCTCATCCGCGAGGAAGACGTCGTTGAGAAGCGTTCCCTCGTCGATCGGCTCGACGATCAGCCCTTGCTGACGCGCACGCAGGTCGTCGGCAACCAGTCGGCGCGGGACTTGAAGCCGGGGGCGATCTTCACCGCGAAGATGGTCGAGCCCGTGCCGCTGGCGCGCACGGGGCAGTTCGTCACCGTCACGCTGACGACGGCCAACGTGAAGGTGAAGACCGTCGCTCGCGCGATGGAGGCCGGCTCGTACGGCCAGACGATCCGCGTGAAGAACGAGGCGACGAAGGAGATCTACGAGGTCATCCTCACCGGCCCCCAGACCGCCGAAATGAACGGCGCCGCGATGCACGAGGCCAAGGAAGCCAAGGTCGCCGCGGCGACGGAGTGACCGGCGAACAGCCACCAACCGCGTGCGACAAAAAAAATGGCTCCCGGAGCTATTTGTCATCCACTTTATGCAAGTCAAACAGATCGGATTTTCCGGATGATTTTTCCCAGAATAAATAGGGTCGGGAGCTATTTTTATGTGCTGGTCGCGGTGGTGGCGGTCTCGATGACTCAGTCGACCGCGTCGGCTCAAGCGACGCGCGGACCGGCTCCGCGGACGAGCGAGAACCCGCCCGAGCCGCCTAGACCCACGCACAACAACGACGCCCGCGCCGCCGCACAGGCGATGCAGCGTAACGGGGGATCGCTGCTGAAGGCGACGCTGATCGCGCCGGCCGACCCCGCTCAGGCTCAGCTAGCGAACGTCAGCTACTTCTCCGTTCCCGAGCCCGAGCCGCGCGTCATCAAGAAGCACGACCTCGTCACCATCATCATCCGCGAGGAGAGCGAGTTCAGCTCCGATGGGTCGACCGAGACGAAGCGCGAGGCGGAGATCGACGCCCGCATCAGCGAGTTCATGAAGCTCGACCTGGAGGAGTTTCAACTGAAGGGCGGCGGGATCAGCAGCGTTCCGCCGTCGATCGTCGCCAACGGCGACCGCGAATTCAAAGGCGAAGGAACCGTTGACCGCACCGACACCTTCACCGCCCGCGTGACGGCCGAGGTGATCGACGTGAAGCCCAACGGCACCCTCGTGCTCAAGGGACGCAAGGAGATTCGCACGGACGACGAGTTCCAGCGCTTCCTCGTCGCCGGCACCTGCCGCGCCGAAGACGTGTCGGCCGACAACACGGTGCTCAGCACGCAGTTGAAGGACTTCGACCTCCGCAAGACGCACAAAGGCGCGGTGCGCGACGCGACGAAGAAGGGTCTGATCGGGAAATTATTGGACGCGATCAACCTGTTCTGACGATTTGGTCCGTGGTCAGTTGTCCGTTGTCAGTGGTGGAGCCGCTGATGTGTTCAACAACCGACCACGGACGACTGACGACGGACGAGCCAGGGCGGAGCCCTATGCGGAAGATTGTCATCATCCTGGTCGCGCTGCTCGCCTGCACCGCACGCCCCGCCTACGCGGTGAAGGTCGCGGACATCACGCGGCTCAGCGGCGAGCGCTCCAACCTGCTCACCGGCTTCGGTCTGGTCATCGGCCTGAACGGCACGGGCGACGGCGGCGACTACCTCCCGGCCATCAAGCCGCTGGCGTCGATGCTCGGGAAGTTCTCCAACCCCACTACGGTCAAAGAGCTGAGCAACGCCAACAACGTCGCCATCGTCAGCCTCGTCGCCACGATTCCGGGCAACGGCGTTCGCGACGGCGACAAGCTCGACGTCTACGTCATGAGCAACGGCGCCGCCGCGAGCCTCAGGGGCGGGCGCCTCTTCGTCACGCCGATGCAGGGCCCGCTCGCGGGCAGCGGAATCTTCGCGCTGGCGGAGGGCCCCATCGTCATCGAGGACCCGAGCACGCCGACGACCGGCGTCGTCAAGGGCGGCGTGGTGATGGAGGCCGACCTCCCCGCGAACTTCATCGAGAACGGCAGGTTCACGCTGATCCTGGAAGATCCCTCCGCGTCGTGGACCGTCGCCAGCACGATCGCCAAGATCATCAACGATGCCGAGAGCGTCTCCGGCGAGACGCTGGCGATCGTGGTCGACCCGAAGAATGTCGTGGTGACCATCCCGCCCATCGAGCGCGAGCGCCCGGACAGTTTTATCAGCCGCGTTCAGCGCTTGCCGGTGCCGCTGTTACCGACGGAAGCGCGCGTGCAGATCAACGAGCGCACCGGCACGATGATCATCACCGGCGACGTCGAGATCAGCCCGGTCGTCATCAGCCACAAGGGACTGACGATCAGCACGATCAAGCCCGAGCCCATCCCGACCGCGCGGACCCCCGTCATCACGAACAAGACCGCCGTCGCGCTGGATACCACCAAGCAGGGCGGCGCGAAGCTGCAGGAGCTGGTGGACGCGCTGGAGCAGTTGTCCGTGCCGGCCGAGGATCGCATCACGATTGTCAAAGAGCTGTACCGGATCGGGAAGCTGCACGGGAAGCTGATCACGGAGTGATCTGCTTTTCAGTGGCATGGGCGTCTCGCCCATGCTCCTGAAGAAAACATGGGCGGGACGCCCATGCGACTGGAAGAGCCGTCGGAGACGCGCGATATGGATATCGCACCGAAGACCAAGTTCCTCCCCCTCGACCTCGCCAACGGCGGGGCGGGGAAGCGCACGCTCAAGCCGCTCGACCTCGCCCAGCGCCCCGCGTTCCCGCTCAAACCCATGGAGAACGCCGGCCGCGAGAAGCCGACGTTCGCCACCGGCTCGATCGAGAAGCTCCAGGAAGTTCCGATGCCACACGACGACGCGCGCAAACAGGCGCAGACGTTCGTCTCGCAGGCCTTCTTCGGCACGCTTCTCAAGCAGATGCGCGAGAGCCCGTTCAAGTCGGAGCTCTTCTCCGGCGGACGCGGGGGCGAGGCGTTCGGATCGCTCTACGACCAGCAACTCGCCGAGCGCATGGCCGGCGGCGTCGGCTCGAAGCTCGTCAACAGCATCGTCCGCCAGGTCGAAGGGGCCAAGGCGTACCGCAAGACGTCCAAGTCCGTCATCGAAAGGAGCGGTCGCGATGCGTCAGCTCACTGAACTCGAAGTCACGCTTCAGCAACTCACGGCTGAATACAACCGGCTGCTCAAGCACATGGACGCCCACCAGGCGGCCATGAAGGGTTTCGACCTGACGGCGATGGACGCGGCCGCGCACCAGCAGGAAGCGTCGCGCCTGCGCATCGTGATGCTCGAGAACAAACGGAAGAACCTCGTCAACCAGATCGGCAAGCTGCTCAAGCACGAGGGTCAGTTGACGGTCACGCGCATCGCGGAGCTCAACCCGCAGCGCGGGCCGCTCCTGCTGAAGCTCCGCGACGAGCTGAAGTCGACGATCCAGCAGGCCAGCGCCAAATCGCACATCGCCGGAAAGCTCGCCGGCACGGTGCTCGGCCATCTCAACACGGTTGTCCGGCTCCTTGCCGGATCCGTCGAGAATGCGGGTGTCTACTCGAAGCACGGTGTGCCGCAAGTCAACGCCCGCATCGGTGTGATGGAGGCGGTCGGGTAGGGATGAGGGATGAAGGCAGAGGGATGAACATGAGCAACGAGAAGCATCGGCAGGACTTGCGAGAGCGTACGAAGCGATTCGCCCTCGACATCGTTGCGACGTATGTGCGCCTGCCACAGAACCCCGCCGTTGCCGTGATGGGACGGCAGTGTCTGAGGAGTGGGACATCCGTGGGCGCGCACTATCGCGAAGCGTGCCGCGCTCGATCGGATGCTGAATTCATCAGCAAAATCGAAGGCGGCTTGCAGGAGTTGGATGAAACCGCGTACTGGTTGGAGTTGCTCGATGAGTCAAAGCTATGCGAGATTCTTGATCTCGCTCGATTGCATCGAGAAGTGGATGAATTGATTCGCATGTTCGTAACGATGGTTCGGAACGTAAAGGGCGGATGATGTTTGATCCCTCATCCCTCATCCTTCACCCCTCATCCCTATGTCGCTGATCGGCGCACTCAACATCGGCAAGTCGGCGCTCGCCACTCAGCAGGCGGCGATTCAGACGACGGGCAACAACATTGCCAACGCCGGCAACGCCGACTACACGCGCCAGACCGCGCGCATCTCCCCGACGAAGGACCACCAGATCCGCCCGGGCGTGTTCATCGGGACGGGCGTCAACCTCACCTCCATCCAGCGGCACATCGACGAGGCGCTCGAAGGGCGCATCCGCGGCAGCATCAGCGACAACGAGTCGGCCGACACCACGCAGCAGTGGATCGGACGCGTGGAATCGGTGCTGAACGAGCTGAGCGACGACGACCTCTCCAGCCAACTCAGCACCTTCTTCAACAGTTGGTCGAACCTCGCGAACAAGCCGCAGGACGTCGGTCTGCGCCAGGTCGTCGTCCAGAACGGCGACACCGTCGCCTCGTGGATGCAGACCCTCCGCGGCCAACTTGGCGCGCTGCGAAGTGACGTCGACAGTCGCCTTACCGCGCAGGTCAACGACGCGAACGAGCTGTCCGAGCAGATCGCCGACCTCAACACCGAGATCGTGCTCAGCGAGGGCGGCGGCAGCGGTCAGGCGAACGGGCTGCGCGACCAGCGCGATGGGCTGATCAAGCAGCTCTCGCAGCTCATCGACGTCCGCGCCGTCGAGCAAACCAACGGCACATTGAACCTCTACGTCGGTTCCGACCCCCTCGTCCTCAACGGCGAAAGCCGCGGCCTGACGATGCGGCAGGAAACGATCGACGGCGAAGTCTCGACCATCGTCGTCTTCAAGCAGAACGACGGCAACGTCCGCATGACCAGCGGCCAGGTCGGCGCGCTCAGCGACGTCCGCAAGCAGCTCGGCGATTACCTCGACAAGCTCGACACGCTGGCCGGCAACATCATCTTCGAGCTGAACAAACTCCACGGTTCCGGTCAGGGGCTCGAAGGGTTCGCCAACGTCAGCGCGACCAACACGGTGACCGATCCCACCGTCGCGCTCAACGACGAACAGAGCGGCCTCGCGTTCAAGCCGAACAACGGCAGCTTCGTCGTGCACGTGAAGGACAAGGCCAGCGGCCTCGTGACCAGCACGCTGATCGAAGTGGACCTCGACGGGCTGAATGCCGACGACACGACGCTCAACGATCTCACAACGGCGCTCGACAACGTCGCCGACCTCTCCGCCACCAGCGCAGCCGGCCTGCTGAAGATCGCGGCCGACAGCAACGACGTGGAGATCAGTTTCAGCCAGGACAGCAGCGGCGTCCTCGCGGCGCTGGGGGTGAACAGCTTCTACACCGGCCGCGATGCCGGCGATATCGCCGTCAGCGCCACGATCAAGGCCAACCCCAGCCTGCTCGCCGCCGCGAAGAACGGCGAGAAGGGCGACAACCAGACCGCCCTCGCCATCGCGGGCCTGGAGTCCGCCAAGCTCCCGTCGCTCGACGGGGCGAGCTTGAAGGAGAAGTACCAGTCGCTCGTGAACGAAGTCGCGATCGCCGCATCCGATGCGAAGACGAATGCGGAGGCAACGCGTGTCGTGAAGGAAACGCTCGAAGCGCAGCGCGAGGCGCTGAGCGGTGTGAGCCTCGACGAGGAAGCAATCAATCTGATTCGGCAGCAGCGCGCGTTTCAGGGAGCGAGTCGGCTGATAGCGGCGGTGGACGAACTGATGCAGACGATCTTGCAGTTGGTGTGAATGAACAAGCAGCGACTGTCATCCTGAGGTACTCCGAAGGATCTAGCCGAGGATTCAGGGCCTCTCCGTTCGGGGCCAGATCCTTCGGAGTACCTCAGGATGACAATCCGGCGCGACTGACAACGAACAACCAACGACCATGGCCATCCTGCCCATCCAACTCGCCCGCGTCAGCAACCTGCTGCGAACCAACGTCTCGCAGCAGTCGATTTCGCGCACGCAGCGGTCGCTGCTGGAGGTGCAGAACGAGCTGATCACCGGGAAGCGCCTCAACGTCGCCAGCGACGACCCCGGCGACGCCGCGATCGTGCAGCAGCTGCGCAAGACGCTCGAGCAGCGCGGCGCGTACCTCGACAACGTGAAGCAGGCGACGAGCCACCTGAGCGAGGTCGACTCGACCCTCGGCGATCTCACCAACCTGCTCCAGCAGGCGCAGGACCTCGCCTCCGCCAACGTCGGCTCCGATGTCACCGCCGATCAGCGCAAGAGCGCGGCCGCGGTGGTCGACAGCCTGTACACGCAGATCCTGAGCCTGGCGAACAAGCAGTTCGAGGGGATGTACCTCTTCGCCGGCGACCGGCTGACGGATGCGCCGTTTGTTCCCGAGGCCGGTGGCGTGAAGTTCGTCGGCTCGGCGACCACGCTCCAGAACACGTTCGACGAGAGCAGCGTCCGCCCGTTCATGGTCAACGGCGACACGGTCTTCGGCGCGCTGTCGACGCGCATCCAGGGGACGACGGACATCACGCCCTCGATCTCGGCCGCCACGCGGCTGGTGGACCTCAAGGGCGTCAGCGGGAACGGCGTTCGCCTCGGCTCGATCAGCGTGGGCAACGGCACGACGAGCACCACGATCGACCTGTCGCACGCCGACACCGCCGGCGACGTGGTCGACGCGATCAACGCCGCGGGGGTCGGTGGCATCACCGCGGCGCTGAACGCGCGCGGCATCACGC
>JBAUGM010000574.1:0-2269 GCA_049679725.1 Tepidisphaeraceae bacterium | reverse complement strand
ACCGACGCGTGGGAGCGAACACGCAACAACGCGACCGCCCGGATCGACTGGCAGTTCACCACCGCCGACGCGCGGGTGAAGCTCCGCAGGCTCTACCCGAAACTCTAACGGCGACGGAGCACTAGTGATGCGTGGGGAGTCGTAGCGCGCTACTTCGCCAGTTCCGCCTCGATCGCCTTCACGACCTCTTCCGAATCCGGCTGGGTCTTGGGCGCGAAGCGGGCGGCGACCTTGCCGTCCTTGCCGATCAGGAACTTCTCGAAGTTCCACTTGATCTCGCCGGCGGGCTGCGGGGCCGTCTCCTGTGCCGTCAGGAACTTGTAGAGTGGGTGCTGCCCGTCGCCCTTCACCACGATCTTCGAGAACATGTCGAACTTCACCCCATAGTTCTTCTCGCAGAACGCGGCGATGTCCTCGCTGCTGCCCGGCTCCTGAGCGTTGAAGTCGTTGGCCGGGAACCCGAGGATCGCCAGCCCCTTGTCCGCGTACTTCTCGTGCAGCGCCTGGAGCGGCTTGTACTGCTTCGTGTTGCCGCACTTGCTGGCGACGTTGACCATCATCACCACCTTGCCCTGGTACTTCGACAGCGCCACGGGCTTCCCGTCGAGGCTGTCCATCGTGAAGTTGAGCACCGGCGCGACCTCCTTCGCCTTCTCCTCCGCGGCGATGGCGACGACGGCGGCTGAGCACGCTAACGCGACGGCAACGAACAGGATGGTGATGTTTCGCATGAGCAATTTGTACCCGCGCTTCGGCCAGGTGTGAAATTATTTAGCCGCGCCACCGGTTTTGACAGTTTTCCCGCCTCGGCAACGTGCGCCACGTTGTCCGACGCGCGCGCGGTGATGAGGTGACCGCAGCAGGCCTTCCCGGTCGAGCGGGTTTCGCACCTTCGCATCGACACATTCGCACGCGTCTTGTCGCGCGTCCTCCCTTCAACCCAACGAGGAGAAAGCACCATGTTCGCACATTTTCCGCACATCGGACGGGGTGTAGGCGGGTTGCTGATCGCCATGGCGGTCTTCGTGGCGCCCTCAGGGGCATTGCTGGCCGGCTCGGTCGCATTCGAGCAGACGGCCCTCGTTTCTGACGGCACGGATCAGACGGCCGTCACCACCGACCCGAACCTGAAAAATCCGTGGGGGATGGCCCTGGCGGGCCCCGGAATTTTCTGGATCTCAAACCAGCGCACGGGCACGAGCACGCTGTACAACGCCGCCGGCACCCCGCAACCCGCCGGCACCCCGCTGGTGGTCAACATCCCCGCCGCCAGGCCCGCGCCCGCGGGGCCGACGGGAATCATCTTCAACGGCTCGAGCGACTTCGTCGTCACGAAGGACAGCAAGTCCGGCCCGGCGCTGTTCGTCTTCGTCGGGCTCGACGGGCAGATCACCGGCTGGTCGCCGGACGTCGATCCGACCAATGCCGTCGTCGGCCTGAACGATTCCGACCGCGCGATTTTCACCAGCCTGACCAACGCCACGAACAAGGGCGCCAACACGCTCTACGCCGCCAACGGCCTGGCCGGGACGGTGGACACCTACGGGCCGGATTTCAATCCGCTCGCGGTCGGTGGCTCGTTCTCCGACCCGGACGTTCCCCAGGGGCTCGTCCCCTTCAACGTCCGGGCGCTGGGAGGCAGGATCTACGTCACCTATGCGATCCCCGGCCCCGAGGCGAGCAATGAGCCGGAGGGCTCCGGGGCCGTCAGCGTCTTCGACACCGACGGCAATCTGCTCCAGCACCTGATCGACGGCGGACCGCTTGCCTCGCCCTGGGGCCTGGCCCTCGCGCCCGATGGGTTCGGCGATTTCGGCGGCGCGCTGCTCGTCGGGAACTTCAACGAGGACGGCCACATTAACGCCTTCGACCCCGACACCGGCGAACACCTCGGCACCCTCCTGCAAGCCAACGGCGAGCCCATCAGCAACGAAGAGCTCTGGTCGCTTCAGTTCGGCAACGGCCAGGGCGGCGCGGACCCCAACACGCTGTTCATCACGGCCGGGATCAACGACGAAGAGGGCGGGCTCTTCGCCAGGATCGAACCGGGCGGCCAAGTCATCCCGCTGCCGAACATGTTGCTCGTCTCGCCGTTCGTCTTCGCCATCGCGGTCGCGGCACGCCGACGATTCGCGCGGCGTCCCTAGTGCTCCGTCGCCACTAGATTTTCGAGTTGGGGGTGTATGAATGCCGATCTTCCGTGAAGCCGGCGTGGTGCCGGTGGTCACGGAGGACCGTAATGAACAAGAAGTATATTGTGCGGCTGGAG
>JBAUGM010000573.1:0-17736 GCA_049679725.1 Tepidisphaeraceae bacterium | reverse complement strand
ACCGACGCGTGGGAGCGAACACGCAACAACGCGACCGCCCGGATCGACTGGCAGTTCACCACCGCCGACGCGCGGGTGAAGCTCCGCAGGCTCTACCCGAAACTCTAACGGCGACGGAGCACTAGTGTCGGACGACGCGAACGGGACGAACCTGCAAAGCCTTTACGCGCTGCGCCTGACGGGGGTGCCGGAGCCGGGCGCGATTGGACTGATTTGCGTTGCGGGGTTGCTGACGATGCGGCGCCGATTTCGCCTTCCGCTTGCGGCTTCGCGGATCGACGCGGTTTGATCCGCGAAGCCGCAGCTCGACTGTCTTCGACCTTGAGCCTCAGACCCGAAGGGAGCTCGCCGAAGTCAAGCGGCGCAACTACTCGATCGTCAGATCGGTCTCGATCTCTTCAACGTCGTCGCCCTTCGACTTCTTCTTCGAAGACGACTTGCCCTTCTCATCGTGCGCCTGCCCGTTGCCGTTCGCGGCGCCGTTGCCGTTGAGGCCCATTTCTTCCATGAGCTTGGCGGGGACCTCGCCGGTGTTCTTGCACTTGGGGTAGCCGCTGCACCCGAGGAACGGCCCGCGGCGGCCTTTGCGGATCATCATGGGCTTGCCGCACTCGTCGCAGTCGATGTCGGTGGTGATCGGGCCGGTGGCGCCGTTGCCGGCGGCGGCGGGGTTGTCGCCGATGATCTTGGCAACCATCTCGCGCGCCTTCTCGGCGCCTTCCTTCAGCAGCGGGACGAGCGCCTCGACCTGCTTGAGGTCCGCGCCTTCCAGCTTCTTCATCATCTTCGTGCTGCGGCACTTCGGGAACGATGAGCAGCCGAGGAACGGGCCGCGCTTGCTGTCGCGCAGGAGCATCGGGCTGCCGCACTTCTCGCACTTCACCGTCGTCTTGATCGGCGGCGCCTTGGGCGGCAGCGGGTTGCCTTCCTTGTCGAGGTTGATGATCGTCGCGCAACTCGGCTCGCCGGCCTCGTTCTTGATCGAGTAGCCGGAGCAACCGAGGAACTCGCCGAAGCGCCCGCGGCGCTTGATCATCTCACGGCCGCAATTCGGGCACTTGTGCTCGCTGACCTCGCGCACGGTCGGCTTGCCCTGCTGGTCGACGGGCTGCGTCGTTTTGCACTCGCGGTCCGAGCAGGCGAGGAAGAAGCCGCTCTTGCTGATGCGGTAGAGCATCTCCTTGCCGCACTTGGGGCATTTGTACGGCGACATCGTGCCGCCGGCGTGCTCGATCTTCTCCAGCGCGCCGTCGACGACGGCATGGAACGGGCCATAGAAATCGCGAAGGACTTTGATCCAGTCGAGGTCGTCTTCCTCGACTTTATCCAGTTCCAGCTCCATCCCGGCCGTGAACTGCACGTCCATGATCTTCGGGAAGGCCTGGATCAGCTTGTCGGTGACGATCGAGCCCAGCATCGTCGCGTAGAAGCGACGGTCCTGCTGCATCACGTACTCGCGCTTCTGGATGGTCTCGACGATGCTCGCGTACGTGCTCGGCCGGCCGATGCCGAGCTGCTCGAGCGCCTTCACGAGGCTCGCTTCCGTGAAGCGCGGCGGCGGCTGGGTGAAGTGCTGCGTCGGGTCGATTTCAATCGGGAAGACGTTTTTGCCTTCAGACAGTTCGGGGAGGAGTTGGTCCTCGCTGCTCACGCCCGCGACCTTCATGAAGCCGTCGAAGACGAGCTTGCGCCCGGATGCTTTGAACACGACGTCCCCGCCCGCTGAAGCGGGCTCGCCAGTCGCTTGCGTCTTCGCGACGATCTGCACAGTCGTCTGATCAAACTCCGCGGGAGGCATCTGACACGCGATGAACCGGTTCCAGATGAGCTGATACAGCTTGTACTCGTCCGAGCCGAGCTTGCCGTGCGCTTCCTTCGGGCTGAACGTCGCGTCGGTCGGGCGGATCGCTTCGTGGGCCTCCTGCGCGCTCTTGTTCGATGAGGAGAAGAAGTTCGGCTTCTCCGGCACGTACTTCGGGCCGAACGTCCTCTCGACGTACGAGCGGGCCATCGTCAGCGCGTCACCCGACAGGTGTGTCGAGTCGGTACGCATGTAGGTGATGTGGCCGCCCTCGTACAGCGTCTGGGCAGCCCGCATCGTGCGCTGGGCGCCGAAGCTCAACCGGCTGCTCGCCGACTGCTGGAGCGTGCTGGTGATGTACGGCGCCGGCGGGCGGCTGCTCGTTCGCTTCTTTTCCACCGAGCGGACGGTGAACGGCGGGCATTGCCCGAGGTGACCGGCCAACTCGGTGATGTTTCGTGCCGACCCCTTGGCCTCGGCGTCTTCCGTGGTGTTGGCTTGATCGACGACGAAGCCCAGCAACTCCGCGACGCGGCGCGCCTGCTCAACGTTGTTCGCGTCGAACTTCTTCCCCGCCACCTCGCTCAGCTCGGCGACGAACGCATCGTGCTCGGCGAGCCACTTCTCGCGCTCGACCTTCGTCCGCTCGCCGTTGCCGGTGTTGGTGAGGAAGTCGGTCCACTTCGCCGCCAGCGACAAGCAGTCCTTGCCGTTGGCGCTGAAGATGCCGCCGATCTTCCAGTACTCGGCGGGGACGAACGCCTCGATCTCGCGCTCGCGCTCGACGACCAGTCGCACCGCGACCGATTGAACGCGACCTGCGGACAACCCCTTGGCGACCTTCCGCCACAGGAGGGGCGAAATCTCGTACCCGACGATGCGGTCGAGGATCCGCCGCGCCTGCTGCGCGTTCACCCGGCTGATGTCGATCTTGTGCGGCGACTTGAACGCCTTCTGGATCTCGGTCTTCGTGATGGCGTTGAAGATGACGCGCTTCACGCGCTCATCCGGGATGCCCAGGGCCTGCTGGAGGTGCCAGGCGATGGCCTCGCCCTCGCGGTCCAAGTCGGTTGCCAGGTAGATTTCGGGGGCGTCCTTGGCCAGTTTCTTGAGCTCGCTGACGACCTTCCCGCGGCTCTCGAGGATCTCGTAATCGGGCTGGAAGGTCTTGAGGTCGACCCCCATCCCCTTGCTCGGCAAGTCGCGCACGTGCCCCATCGACGCCTTCACGATGAAGTCATCGCCGAGGTACTTGTTGATCGTCTTCGCCTTGGCCGGCGACTCGACGATCACGAGGCTTTTGCCGTTCTTTTTTGCCATCTGCGTGCTTCGCGGCGGACATCACTGGGCCGTCAAACGGTGACGGTTATTCCGCCGGTCCTATCGACCGTTGGACGCTAAACCTTGATCAACCGGGGGTTATCGACGACTTCCCGTGGCCCTCGGGGCGGGCAGTTTGGTGACGGCCCGACGGGCTGTCAAGGTGGCTGCCCGATAATAGGTCCATCCAGACGTACGAGTCGGGTTGCGGAGGGTTCGGGTGGCGTTCCCGGATGAGTTCGGTTGATCGACGCGGTTCAGCGCGTGTTCTGGAGGGCGCCGGCGAGGGCTTGAATCCACAGCGTGGCCCGTCCGAGGGCGTCGGGGGCGGGCAGGGGCAGCTTGAGATAGGAACGTCCGGTGCTGCCGTCGCGCTCGACGGTGATCGCCGAACCGTCGGCCGGGCGAGCGTTGCCGCTGCCCTCCTGTGGCGGCGATGCGATCGCCTGTGCCAAGCCGTCGAGAAGGTTGCGGCCGGCGGAGATGAGCTGGTTGAGCAGTTGCGTCGAGTCGTCGATGCCGCCGCGACCTTCGTCCGATCGGGTCGAGATCGGGTGATGCGTGGCCGTCGCCGTCGCCGTCGCCGAAGTCGAATCCGTCGCGTCGGGTGACGGCACAACCGGTCCACCCGCCTGCTGCGCGGCGCCGTTGCCGATGCCACCGGCGGCGGCCTCGACTGATTCCATGAATCGCTTCAGTCGCGTGCCCCCCAGGAACACCTCGTCCTGCCCCCCGTCCAGCACGCCGGCGAACAGCGACTTCTTGAACCGCAGCACGTCGAGCATGCCGTACTCGATCGAGTTTTCGGTCACGAAGTGGAGCACGTTCACCGGCCGCTGCTGGCCCAGCCGGTGGACGCGCCCGATGCGCTGCTCGAGCACCGCCGGGTTCCAGGGCAGGTCCATGTTGAACACCGCCGAGGCGTTCTGAAGGTTCAACCCGACGCCGCCGGCGTCGGTGGAAAGGAAGACCCGGCAGTCGGCTTCATCCTTGAATCGGGCGATCAGGTCCTGGCGCCGCGGACCGGGCACGCCGCCGTGAAAGAGGACGAACTTCCGCCGCTGCTTCTCCAGCCGCCGGGCAAGCAGCTCGTGGGAGCGCAGCCACTGGCTGAAGATGACGACCTTCGCATCGCGGTCTTCCAGCGCCTGGCCAAGTTGCGCGACGATCTCGTCGGGCTTGGGCCCGTACTCGCTCTCGGCGTCGAGCAGGTACGTGCTGTTGCAGACCATGCGCATGTTCTGAAGCGCTGCGGTCAGACGTCGCTGGTCGGCCTCGGCGAGGAACTTGAACCGCCGCCACTTCGCCACGATGCGCGCGACCACCTGGCGGTTCTCCTCGTGGTGCTCGCGCTGCTGCGGCGTGAGAGGGAAGTACAGGTGCTTCTCCAGGCGCTGCGGCAATTCACCCAGCACCTGCGACTTGGTGCGTCGGAGCACGATCGGCTCCAGCGTCTTACTGATCTGCGACAGGTTGCGATACCCGACCACCCGCCCGTCCTCGTCGACCTTCTGGTGCTCGGCGAGGAAGCGGAACGACGGGCCCAGGCGAAAACGATCGACGAACTCGACGATCGAGTGCAGCTCCTCCAAGCGGTTCTCCAGCGGCGTGCCGGTGAGGACGATGGCGTGCTGCGAGGGGAGCTGCTTGACGACCTGCGCGGTGCGCGTCTTCCAGTTCTTGATGCGCTGCGCTTCGTCGAGGATGACCAGGTCCGGCGCCATCGCGGCGACCGCGCCCAGGTCGTGGTGGAGCGTCTCGTAGTTGGCGATCTTGTAGAACGCGCCCTGGCCGTAGCCGGCGCGGCGCGCGTCGGCGGGCCCCTCGATCACCAGCGCGTCGCGCGAGGTGAAGCGCTCGATCTCCTGCTTCCACTGGTGCTTGAGCGAGGTCGGGGCGACGATGAGCACGCGCTCGACGCCCCCCGCGCGGGCGAGGATTTCCGCCGCCGCCAGCGCCTGGATCGTCTTGCCCAGCCCCATGTCGTCGGCCAGCAGCGAGCGCCCGGCGCGGGCGGCGAACAGGGCGCCGCGGCGCTGGTATGGGTAGAGCGTGACCTTCAGCAGATCGTCCAGCGCGGCGCACTGCTCGCCGCCGGGGAACGCGCTGCCGATCCGCGTCACGAGGGCAGCGCGATCGCGGCACTGGGCGATGAACGCGATGGCGTCGTCGTAGCAGCGCACCTCGTGATCGCGCCCGTGATCGCCGCGCCGCAGTTCTTCCAGGAACTGCTCGAAACGCTCGAAGGCGCCCGGGCGCAGCAGGTCGCCGTCGAGGTACGACGCCAGCCGCCGGTCCAGTTCGGCCGGCCAATCGGCGCCGCGCCGCAGCGCGACTTCCCGGCGGGCGCCGTAGCGCAGGTAGATCTCCGAGAACGGCGGCCGATACCCTTGGCGCAGCAGCCTCCTCGCCTCCGTCCGGCGCTGCATCCGCGCCAGCGTGAACTCGATGTGCTTGCAGGTCCCCAGCGTGTTGACGGCGAAATCGGGGCAGGTGCAGTGATTGTCGCCGGGGTTCTCGCCCCGGATTGACACGCGGTACGTGCGCTTGCTCTGCGGGTTGGTGACGTTGAACTCGGAGAAAACTCCCGCGCCGCCGACGTCGAGCAATCGGAATCGTTGTTGCCGCCCGAACTCGCGCCGCAGCGCGACCTGCCATTGCTCAAGCGACATGCCGTCGGGCTTGCGCGTGCGCGGGATCGCAGCTCGCTTTCGTTTCGATTTTCGCGAAGAAGATTTGGCAGCAGCGGGCTTGACGGCGGCGGGTTTGGCGGCGACTGGCATGCTTCCGCGACCTCCGTTTCGAGGAATGCCTGGCAGAGGATGAAAAAAACGCCGAAGCGGTCGTCCCAAACGATGTCGGCGCTCCGGAGAACCGGATTAAAGTTCTAACGCCCCGGCTACCGCAGTGCATCACGCCGGTACTTGAACCCGAGATCAGCCGCCTCGGCGGGATCGATCATAACGCGCCGGTCGATCGCGTGTCGAGCAGATTCTCGCTTGCGACACGGCGCGCGCCGGTTGGCGCAGTTGGCGCCCGCGCGCAAAGAAGCCCAGGCCTTGGGGCCTGGGCTTCTCGGTATCTGATGGCTCAAGACGAACTTACGACCCCGCTTGCGGAACGGCGTCGCGGAGCGGGCTCGCGCTCAGCGCGGGAGACGGGCTCGACCCTCGGCCGCGACCGGGGGCTCGGCCAAGTGGCTGGAGGCGCTTGCCGGGCCTGTCGTGGTATCATCGGGCCGCAGATGCTGATCTATCTTGACATGTGCTGCTTGAAGCGGCCGTTTGACGACCAATCCCAGCCGCGCATCCGGATTGAGGCCGAGGCGGTGTTGGGGTTGCTCGCCATGGAATCGGATCAGGTCGGGTTTGTCCGGTCGGCGGCCTTGGTGCTGGAGAACGATCTGAACCCGGTCCGGGAGCGCGCGGCGCGTGTGGCGCAGTGGCTGAGCGCGCGACCCATATGGCGGCCGTCCGACGCGGCGGCGATGCAGGCGCGCGTGGCGGAACTGACGGCGCTGGGGTTCAAGAATTTCGACGCCCTGCACGTGGCGAGCGCGGAAGGGGCGGGCGCGGCGCTGCTCGGGACCGTCGACGATCGGTTGTAGTCGGCGGCCGCCCGCCATGCACCCCTGTTCCGCACGCGGGTCTGCGCGGTGCTAGAATGCATGAAGGAGCTACCGAAATGACGACGACGCTGCTGGAACCCGTTGATCTTCGCGCGCGGGGGTTCGAGGCGCTGGTCAAGGCGCTGGGTTGGGTGAACGCCGTGCGGTTCATTCACCAATTCGAGCGCAGCCGTCTCGACTACACCGCCGAGCGCGACGCCCTCCTGCCCGGTTGGGGCCCTGAGGAGTTGGTCAGGCGGATGGCGACGGCGGGATGACGCCGCACGTGGTTTCTGTCGCCAGGCTCCCGCGAAGACGATCATTGGACCAACGCAAAGCCCCCCGGCACTCGCTGAGTACCGGGGGCTTTGGTTTACGACAGCCGCGTTGGCCCAACGCGTTCACCTGGCCTAGCTGCCCGCCTGCGGGACCGCATCCCGAACCGGCGCCGGCTCGCGCTCGGCGCGGGAGACGGGCTCCTGCTCGATCACGACCGGGGGTTCGGCGAGGTGCTTGAGCCGCAGGTTCAGGTGCGGGTTGAACGCCGTGCCCGCCGGGATCAGGTGGCCGAGGATGACGTTCTCCTTCAGGCCCACCAGCGTGTCGACGGCGCCCGCGAGGGCGGCTTCCGTCAGCACCTTGGTGGTTTCCTGGAAGCTCGCCGCTGAGATGAACGACTCGCTCTGGAGCGACGCCTTGGTGATGCCCAGGAGCAGCGTCTTGGCGCGGGCCGGGCGGGGCTTCTTGCCCTTCGCCGGGTCCTTGCCGGCGGCCTCGGCGGCCTCGTTGGCCTCCTTCAGCTCGGCCTTGTTGACCACGTCGCCTTCCTTGTAGCTCGTGCCGCCGGGGTCGACGATCTTCAGCGACTGGGCGACGAGATCATTGCCCTGGCGGAAGCGGAACCGATCGACGACTTCGCCCGGCAGGAACTTGGCGTCGCCGTTGTCCTCGACCTTCACCTTGCGGAGCATCTGGTTAAGGATGATCTCGATGTGCTTGTCGTTGATCTTCACACCCTGGCTGCGGTAGACGTTCTGCACCTCGGTCAGCAGATACTGGTAGAGGGACTCTTCGCCCTTGATGCGCAGGATGTCGTGCGGGATGAGCGGCCCGCGGATGAGCGGGTCGCCGGCCTCGACGTAGTCGCCGGCGTGGACCTGGAGCTCCTTGTCCTGCGGGACGTGGTGCTCCTTCTCCATGCCGGATTCGTTCTTGATGTTGATGGTCATCTTGCCGCGGCGCTTATCGCTCCGCAGCTCGACGGTGCCGGAGATCTCCGCGAGCACGGCCGGGTCCTTGGGCTTGCGGGCCTCAAAGATTTCCGTGACGCGCGGGAGGCCGCCGGTGATGTCCATCGTGCCCGCCGCCTCGCGGGGCTGGCGGGCGAGCATGTGGCCGGCGGAGATCTTCTGGCCGTCCTTGACTTCGATACGCGCCTTGGCGGGCAGGTAGTGGAAGTCGAGGATCTTGCCGTCGTTGCCCTCGATGGTGATGCGCGGGTGACGTTCGCCCTTGTGCTCGATGACGACGAGCTTCGCCCCGCCGCTCTCGCCGCTGCTGCCGCCCTTGCGCTCTTCTTCGAGACGCGCGGTTTCGCCTTCTTCGATGTCCTCGTAGCGGACGATACCCGCCTTCTCCGCCAGGATCGGCGTGATGTGCGGATCCCACATCACGAGCTGCTGCCGCGGCTTGACCTTCTCGTTGTCCGCCGCCGTCACGGTCGAGCCGTACGGCACCTTGTACTTCTCGAGCTCGCGCCCCTTGGCGTCGAGCACGACGATTTCACCGTTTCGCTTCAGGGCGACGAGCTTCTTGTTGCCCTCTTCGTCCTTGACCTCGACGGCGTTGATGTCGCGGTGCTGCACGGTGCCGGCCGACATCGCCTTGATGTCGTTCTCGATGAGCGAGCCGGTGGCGACGCCGCCGGTGTGGAACGTGCGCATCGTGAGCTGCGTGCCGGGCTCGCCGATCGACTGGGCCGCGATGATGCCGACGGCCAAGCCCTCTTCGACGACCTGGCTGGTGCTCATGTCCACGCCGTAGCAGCGGGCGCAGACGCCGCGCGGGCTCTCGCACGCGAGCGGCGAACGGACGCGAATCGACTCGAGCTTCAACTCCTTGAGCTGGTCGGCCACCTCGTTGGTGATGGTCTCGTTCTCCTGAACGATGAACTCATCCGTGATCGGGTTGCGGATCGAGTCGCGGGCGGTGCGCCCGACGATCATGTCCTTCAGCTCGACTTCGACCGTCTCGCCCTTATAGATCGTCGTCTTGCTCACGCCGTTGAGCGTGCCGCAGTCGATCTCGTTGACGATGACGTTCTGCGCCACGTCCGCCAGCTTGCGGGTCAGGTAACCCGAGTCGGCGGTCTTCAGCGCCGTGTCGGCCAGACCCTTGCGGGCGCCGTGCGTTGAGCTGAAGTATTCGAGCACCGAGAGACCTTCGCGGAAGTTGGCCTTGATCGGCGTCTCAATGATCTCGCCCGAGGGCTTGGCCATCAGACCACGCATGCCGCCGAGCTGGCGGATCTGGTCGACGCTGCCGCGCGCCTTGGACTTCTCCATCATGCTGATCGGGTTGAGGTAGCGCAGCGTGCCGGGCGTCTTGGGCGGAACGGGGCGGCCGTCGGCGTCGCGGTGGTCGTTCTCCAGCGCCGCCATCAGGTCGTCGGTGACCAGCTTGCGGCAGTGGGCCCAGATGTCGAGCAACTGGGCGTACCGCTCCTGGTCGGTGATCGCGCCCATGCGGTAGTTCTTCTCGATCTTGTCGGCCTTCTTCTGACCCTCTTCGAGGATCGTGGCCTTGGACTCCGGCGTGCGGATGTCGGTGATGCCGAAGCTCAGCGCGGCGAGCGTGCTGCGCTTGAAGCCGAGGCTCTTGAGGTCGTCCAGCAGCTTGATCGTCGCCGGGCGCCCGAGGGCCGCGTAGGTGTCGGCGATGACGCGGCTGTTGCCCGCTGAGCCCAATGCGTAGTTGTAGAACGGCATCTCGCGCGGCAGGATGTCGTTGAAGATGCAGCGCCCGACCGTCGTGAGAATGACGCGGCCGTCGAACTTCTTGTGCATCGGCTTGCCGGCGTAGTCCGGCTTCTTCAGCTTCCGCTGCTCCTCGATTGTCTTCCACGCCAGTTCCCGGATCGCGACGGGCCCCGACTTCTCGCTGGGGACGACGTGCGTGCGGTCCTCGAGACGGACAAAGATGCGCGAGTGCATCGCGATCTTCCCCAGCTCATAGGCCATGAAGGCTTCGGTCACGCTGTTGAACAGCATGAACTCGCCCTTGTCGCCCTCGCGCTCGACCGTGATGTAGTAGTTGCCGAGCAGGATGTCCTGCGACGGCGTGATGATCGGGCTGCCGTTGGCGGGCGAGAAGATGTTGTTCGGCGCCAGCATCAGCACGTGCGCTTCCGTCTGCGCCTCGATACTGAGCGGGAGGTGAACCGCCATCTGGTCGCCGTCGAAGTCGGCGTTGAACCCCTTACACACGAGCGGGTGAATCTTGATCGCGTTGCCCTCGACGAGCACCGGCTCGAACGCCTGGATGCCCATGCGGTGGAGCGTGGGGGCGCGGTTGAGCATGACCGGGTGCTGGTAGATGCACTCTTCGAGGATGTCCCAGACTTCCGGGTCGCGCCGCTCGAGCATCTTCTTGGCCGACTTGATCGTGTCGGCCAAACCGTGCTCCTTCAGCCGGCGGATGATGAACGGCTGGTAGAGTTCCAGCGCGATCTTCTTGGGAAGACCACACTGGTGCAGCTTCAGCTCGGGGCCGACCACGATGACCGAACGGGCGGAGTAGTCGACGCGCTTGCCGAGCAGGTTCTCGCGGAACCGGCCCTGCTTGCCCTTGATCATGTCCGTCAGCGACTTCAGCGGACGGTTCGACGAGCCAAGCACCGGGCGCCGGCAGCGGCCGTTGTCGAACAGCGCGTCGACGGCCTGCTGAAGCATCCGCTTCTCGTTGCGGATGATGACTTCCGGCGCGTTCAGGTCGACGAGCTTCTTCAGACGGTTGTTGCGGTTGATGATGCGGCGGTACAGGTCGTTGAGGTCCGACGTCGCGAAGTTGCCGCTCTCAAGCAGCACCAGCGGACGAAGATCCGGCGGGATGACCGGGATCACGTCCATGACCATCCACTCGGCCTTGTTCTCCGAGCCGCGGATCGCCTCGATCAGCTTCAGGCGCTTCGTCAGGTCCTTGATCTTCTGCTTGCTGTTGGTCTTCTCGATGTCGCGGCGGACCTTTTCCTGCTCGAAGTTGAGGTCGAGCATCCCGAGGAGCTTCTTGATCGCCTCGGCGCCCATCTCGCCTTCGAATTCCTCGCCGTACTTCTCGTACGCGGCGCGGTACTCGTCTTCGGTGAGCAGCTGCTTCTTCTTCAGCGGCGTCTTACCGGGATCGGTGACGACGTAGTCCTGGAAGTAGACGATCTTCTCGATGTCGCTCGTCTTCATGTCCAGCAAGGCGCCCAGCCGGCTCGGCAGGGCCTTGAAGAACCAGATGTGCACGATCGGCGCGGCCAGGTTGATGTGGCCCATGCGCTTGCGGCGGACGCGCGAGTGCGTGACCTTCACGCCGCACCGGTCGCAGATGATGCCCTTGTACTTCGTGCCCTTGTACTTGCCGCACGAGCATTCCCAGTCGCGCTCCGGCCCGAAGATGCGCTCGCAGAACAGGCCGTCTTTCTCGGCCCGGTACGTGCGGTAGTTGATCGTCTCGGGCTTCTTCACCTCGCCGAAGGACCACGAACGAATGTCGTTCGGGCTGGCGAGCTGGATGCGGACCGAGCCGTAATCGTTAATGCGATCGTAGACGGATTCAGCCATGATCGTTTTCTCTTTCTCTTATGCAGACTTCTTACGGTTTTTCCTGATCGTCTTGTTTGCCACTTCAACGACTTGTCGAAGCAATGCGTTCACCGCGCGGTCATCGGGAAACACCTCGCGCAGTTCCGGATCCAGCTTTACGTACCCACGCTTCCAGCTGAGATACTGGCGCCACGCCTTCACGCCGCGGAAAACCAGTCCCTTGCTGAAGTCCACCTCCGCCGGCGGCTCGTAGGCCTGCTCCCGCGCGGACGGCTTACCTTTTCTGACGTTCTTCTTTCTGCTTGGCATAAGTCGCGGCTTCGGTCGCGGTTGCGCGCCTCGCCGAAATCAGTCGAATCGTTTCGCCCTCAAGGTCAACAAAGACCACGAATAGCGTTCGCAGGTTCTCGGACAACCCGACGGCCTGCGCCCGATCTTCCATCTCCGAATGCTCGAAGTCCGGCTTGATCAGAACGTCCGGGTCGTCGAGAACCGTCCTGGCCTCCTCGAACGAAACGCGGTGCTTCCTGAGGTTCGATGCCGCCTTCGCCGAATGCCACACCACGTGAAGCTTGCTCAATCAGCTTTGTGCTCCTCTCGTGGCACGGGCGGCTCGCCCGTGGTTGTTTTCACTTCAAACCCGCGTTGGGGTCGCCTGATTCGCTGCAACTTCCAACTCACGACCGAGATCACGACCGCCATCGCACCGATCACAATCGTGATGCCTGCGGCGATGAGTAGCGCGACGCGCATCAGGTCAGATTCCGACCCTCCGACACTTCACTCATGCCGTACGAATACAACCTCAGGCCGTCTTCTTCCGTTTGGTTCCGACCGGCAGCGCACGGATTTCAATGATCTTGCGCAATGCCTGATTCACGAGATCGTCGCTTGGAAACGCCTTGCGAAGATCAGAATCCAGCCGCACATAACCCTTTCGTCTCTCCAACTCCCGCTTCCAGATCGCAAGCGCTTCCCTGGAAGGTTTAGCGAACATTGCTCCCGGACCGCGCCCGACCGGAACCCAGTCGGCCGTTTCCTCGGGGCTGGGGTCGTACGCCATTTCCTCCGGCGTAAACTTCACATGGCGAACGCTAAACTTGGAGGGCGTAACCGCTGCCCTCTGCCGGCGTCGCTCTGCGAGCACTGATGAGACGGATCGTTTTTTCATTCTTCTTCGTGTAGATGACGCTTAGCAATCGCAACCTGTTTGAATATCCGATCACACGCCAGCGATCCTCGATTGTTGAATGTGCGTCGTCGTACTGAGGCCGAGCGTTCGGATCATCGAACACGCTTCGCGCTTCCTCGAACGTCACGCGATGATCTCGGCGATTCTTCGCCGCCTTTCGCGCATTCCACTCGAATCGAAGTTCGCTCAATCAGCTTTCTTTTCCTCTCGTGGCACGGGCGTCTGGCCCGTGGTTGGTTTCACTTCAAATCCTCGGACGGCATTTCGTCTTCTACGAAGCCCAATCCAAGCGATGTTTGCGGCGGCAGTAACGATGCAGATGGCAATGATGGTTATGTCAATCCCATTCATCGCCTGACTACATCAGATCCGCATCCTCTTCCTCCCCACCCAGCCCCTTCTTCTTCTCGAGCTGGATGTTGAGGCCGAGCCCTCTGATCTCGTTGCACAGCACGTCGAACGACACCGGCGTGCCGGCTTCGAGCGTGTTGGTGCCCTTGACCATCGACTCGTAGATCTTCGTGCGGCCCTCGACGTCGTCGCTCTTCACCGTCAGGAGTTCCTGAAGGATGTAAGACGCGCCGTACGCTTCGAGGCCCCACACTTCCATCTCGCCGAAGCGCTGGCCGCCCGTGCGGGCCTTGCCGCCGAGGGGCTGCTGCGTGATCAGCGAGTACGGGCCCGTGGCGCGGGCGTGGATCTTGTCGTCGACGAGATGGTGCAGCTTCATCATGTAGATGTAGCCGACCGTCGTCCGCTGCTCGAACTTCTCGCCCGTGCGGCCGTCCGTCAGTTGGATCTTGCCGCCCCAGGGCATCTCGGCGTCGAGTTCGCGGTCGCCGATCTGCTTGTGGCTGCTCTTGCGCTCCTTGCGGCGCTCGCGGACGACCTTGTTCGCCTCGTCGACCGCCTTGTGGATTTCGTCTTCCGTGCCGCCGTCGAAGACGGGCGTCACAGCCTGGAACCCGCAGACCGCCGCCGCCCAACCGAGGTGGGTTTCGAGGATCTGCCCGACGTTCATGCGCGAGGGCACGCCCAGCGGGTTGAGCAGGATGTCGACCGGCGTGCCGTCTTCGAGGAACGGCATGTCTTCCTCGGGAACGATGCGGGCGATGACGCCCTTGTTCCCGTGCCGGCCGGCCATCTTGTCACCGACCGAAAGCTGGCGCTTGGTCGCGACGTAGACCTTGACCATTTCGAGAACACCGGAAGGCAGCTCGTCGCCGCGCTTCATGTGCTCCATCTTGCGGGCCTTCTCCTTGAGCACGGCCTGCACGCGGGGCCAGAAGCGGGAGTAGGTGTTGAGCCCCTGCTCCTTGCTTTCCTTGCTGCCCTTGACCCAGTCCTCGCTGAACGTCTCGATCTGTTCGAGCACGACGTCGGCGATCTCGCTCTGGGCAACCTTCTGGCGGGTGCCCGGGTCGACCATCTGCTGGCCGGTGACCTCGTTGATCTCGACGATCATCTGCTTGAAGATCGCGATCGCCCGCTGGTTCATCTCCTTTTCGTACTTGTCGATGTCCTTCTTCATCGCCTTCTTCTGCTCGTCGCTCATGTGCATGCGACGGCTGAAGCGGGACGCGCCGATGACGACGCCTTCCTCACCGGCGGGCATTTCCAGCGAGTCGTTCTTCACGTCTTCGCCCGCCCGGCCGAAGATGGCGTGCAGCAGCTTCTCTTCCGGGGTCAATTCCGACTTGCTCTTGGGCGCGATCTTGCCCGTGAGGATGTCGCCGGGGCCGACGCGCGTCCCGACGCGAACGATGCCGTTCTCGTCGAGGTTGGCCAACGCCCGCTCGGAGACGTTGGGGATGTCCCGCGTGAACTCCTCTCGGCCGAGCTTGGTCTCGCGGATCTCGACGTCGTACTCCTCGATGTGGATCGAGGTGAACGTGTCGTCCTTCACGAGCCGGTGGTTGATGACGATGGCGTCTTCGAAGTTGTAGCCGTCGTAGGTCATGAACGCGACGAGCACGTTGCGGCCCAGCGCCAGCTCGCCCTGCAAGACGGCGGCGCCGTCGGCGAGGATCTGGTTCTTCTTGACGCGCTGGCCCTTCTTGACGATCGGCTTCTGGTTCTGGCACGTCCGTTCGTTCAGCCCGACGAACTTGCGGAGGTGATACTCGTCCGCGTTGTCGATCAGGATGCGCGAGCTGTCGACGTAGGTGACCACGCCGGCGCGATCAGCGCGGACGACCATCCCGCTGTTCTGCGCGACCGGGCGTTCCATGCCGGTGGCGATGATGGGCGGGTCGACCCGCAGGAGCGGGACGGCCTGCCGCTGCATGTTCGAGCCCATCAACGCGCGGTTGGCGTCGTCGTGCTCGAGGAACGGGATCAGCGCCGCCGAGACGGAGACCGTCTGCCGCGGGCTGATGTCGACGTACTGAACGTCCTTGCTCGGCACGGTCGCGAGGTCGCCCTGCACGCGCGCCAACACCGAACCCTTGCGCAGGTGGTGGTCCTTGTCGACCACGTCCGGCGGCGCGAGGACGGACTTCATCTCCTCGTCGGCGCGGAGGTACTTGTGCTCGCCGTTGACCTTGCCGTCCTTCACGACGCGGTACGGGGTGATCAGGAAGCCGTACTCGTCGATGTCCGAGTAGATGGCCAGCGACGCGATCAGACCGATGTTGGTGCCTTCCGGCGTCTCGATCGGGCAGATTCGCCCGTAGTGCGAGATGTGCACGTCGCGCACTTCGAAGCCCGCGCGCTTGCGGTTCAAGCCGCCCGGGCCAAGGGCCGAGAGGCGCCGCTCGTGCGTGAGCTGCGAGAGCGGGTTCGTCTGGTCGACGACCTGCGACAGCTCGCCGCGACCGAAGAAGAAGTCGATCGAGGAGCTGATGGACTTCGAGTTCACCAGTTCCGCGATGCGACCGATCTCGTTCGGGTCCTTCAGGCTCATGCGCTCCTGGACGGTGCGCTTGAGCTTCAGGAACCCCTTGCGGAGCTCTTCGCTCGCCAGCTCGTCGATGGTGCGGAGACGACGGTTACCCAGGTGATCGATGTCGTCGACGTACCCTTCGCCGCTGCGCAGCTTGAACATGTACTTCAGCGAGTTGACCAGGTCCTCGCTGCGGAGCGTCATCACCGTTTCCGGCACGTTCTGGTCGAACTTGCGGTTGATGCGGAAGCGCCCAACGCGGCCGAGGCGGTAGCGATTCTCGTCGAAGAACTTTTCCTCGAAGAGCGTGATGGCCTTGTCGATCTGCGGCGGGTTGCCCGGGCGGAGCCGCGCGTAGATCTTCAAGAGCGCGTTCTCGTAGCTCTCGGCGGTGTCTTCCGCGAGGGTGTTGAGGATGAGCGGGTCGGTCACCTTCGTGACCACGTCCACGCTCTTGAGCGTCGACGCCTGGATCTTGTTCAGCGCATCCGCGATCTGCGCGCCGGCCTTGACCAGCTCTTCGCCGCTTTCGGCGTCGATGATCGCGTTGACGGCGTAGTACGTCGACTGAAGGTCTTTCACCTTCACGTTCTCGACGGAGTAGAACTCGCGGATGATCGACTCGGTCGTGCTGTACTTCTTGTCCAGCGCGCGCAGGAACGTCGTCGCGGGGATCTTGCTCGACTGGTCGATGCGGACGGCCAGCGCGTCCTTCTTGGTGACCGAGCACTCGATCCACGAGCCGCGCTCGGGGATGACGCGGCAGCCGTGCAGCGGGCGGTCGCCCTCCTGCACTTCGACGAGAAAGTCGACGCCGGGCGAGCGGTGCAGCTGGTTCACGATCACGCGCTCGGCGCCGTTGATGATGAACTCGCCGCCGCCGATCATGATCGGGATCTCGCCGAGGTAGATGGAGTCTTCCATCACCTCGTCCTTGTCCTTGCGGACAAAGCGCACCTGGATGCGGAACGGCATGCCGAAGGTCAGGCGGAGCGCGCGGCACTCGTCGGTGGTGTAACGCGGCTCGGAGAGGTCGTAGGAGATGTACTCCAGGCGCAGGTTCCCATCGTAGCTTTCGATCGGGAAGACCTCGCGCAGCAACGCTTCGAGGCCGTCGTTCTTTCGCTTGCCGGGCTCGACCTCTTTTTGGAGGAATTTTTGATAAGACTCGATCTGTACGTCGATGAGATTGGGGATCGGCAGCGCGTCGCCGCGCTTGCTGAAGTCGCGCACCTCGTGCACTCGCATCAGGTTTTCCTTTGTCCGGTAGAGGCGGTGTGAATCGTCTTACGCGAAGGGTTCGACCGATCACTGCAAGACCCGGCCGCTAAAGCGGCCTCGCCAGTGCAGTCACGAATCGAATCCGAACTCGCTTTCATGGGCGGGTTAGCCGTGATCCCGCCGGTCGCGTCGGCATTCTATGCCCCTCGGCTGGAGCTCCCTCTGCCGACGCGAACCTGTGTGGTCAATCTGCGTTAAGTCGAAAAAACGAGCCGCCTTACGTTCGACGTAAGCGGCTTGTGGCCGGGCGTGACAACAGTTTCTGCGCCCGGAAAATTTCAACTGGGTCTACGAACAATAGTCATCTCAAGCCATTCGTCAAGCGCAAAAATGCAGAACCAGAGCATCCCCGCATCCGTGATGCCGGGAAACCCTGGCGAACGAACAGCTCGGTTTAAATCGTTCTCTGGTCCAAAGACCGGGGAAACCTACCCCACGTTTCCGGACGGGTCAAGGATATCAAGGAAGACTCATCAGTAAGTGAGGCTTGTCCACGAGCACAGGCGCAACATTTAGCCCCGGGTCATGACCCGGGGGCTAAATGTGCGATTCACTGCGAAATCGAGCGAAGCGACGGTCACTGAAGGAGTTACTTCAGTTCGACGGTCGCGCCCTGCTCTTCGAGTTCCTTCTTGAGCTTCTCGGCGTCTTCCTTGCTGAGGCCTTCCTTGACGAGTTTGGGAGCGGCCTCGACCAGGTCCTTGGCTTCCTTCAGGCCCAGACCGGTCGCCGCGCGGACGACTTTGATGACCTGAATCTTCTTCTCGCCACCGACCTTGAGGTGGACGTCGAAGGTGCTCTTGGCCTCTTCGGCCGCCGGGGCAGCCGCGCCACCGCCACCGC